>JBAXYX010000007.1:0-39338 GCA_041670625.1 Lentimicrobiaceae bacterium
ACTTCTCAGGCTATTCAGATATGGCAATTGGTATTGGTAAAATGATTGGTTTTAAATTCCCTGAAAACTTTAATAGCCCTTATATTTCTCAAAGTATTAGTGAATTCTGGCGCAGGTGGCACATTTCACTGGGGGCCTGGATGCGTAATTACTTATATATTCCGTTGGGTGGCAACCGTGTTGCTACAAAAAGAAGGTTATACTTCAACTTGTGGTTTGTGTTTTTAGCTTCAGGCTTATGGCATGGTGCCTCATGGAGTTTTGTATTGTGGGGCGCATATCATGGCTTTTTCCTGGTACTTGAACGTGGATTCCTGCTCAAGGTTTATGAAAAGATCGGTAAGCTGCCAAGTACTATTATCACTTTCCTGATCGTTGTTATAGGATGGGTATTCTTCCGTGTTGAACATGTAAAGGATGCATTTGTATTTTTAAAGAGAATGTTCGTGTTTGATTTTGGAGCTCCTGTTAATTTAAGTGTTGAGTTTTATTTCTTTTTTATACTTGCTGCATTTTTTGCCTTCTTTAGTTACAGCTCATACGGACAAAAGTTACAGGATAGGGTTTTCTTTGGTGAATACAGTATGAAAAGTCATTATGCCTTCGCATGTATATCTGTCCTGTTACTTTTATTATCCATTAGCTCCATAACCGCTTTTGGTTTTAACCCTTTCATTTATTTCAGATTCTAACATGAAGAGTTTAAAAAAGCCATCGAAGACAATTATTTTTGCCGCAATGATGGCAATTCTGATCATACCTTTTTTGCAAAATCTATTTGATTTTATTGATATAGCTCCATTAAAAGGATCATTTGAAAAAGCTGAAAAAAAAGAAATTTCTCTTTCCGGATGGTTTTCAGATGATTACCAGCAGAATCAGGAAAAGTATATAAATCAGAACTTCGGATTCAGGAACCTGTTTGTGCGACTGAATAACCAAATTGCATTTGACCTCTTTAATGTGGCTAAAGCAAACCAGGTAATTGTTGGCAAGGATAATTATTTGTATGAGAAAAACTATTTATTAGCTTCATCAGGTATAGATTTTATTGGTGCTGACAGCGTGAAGCACCGTATGCAACGCCTTAAATTTATTCAGGACGAATTGCAAAAGCGAAATAAAACATTATTGGTTGTTTTTACTGCCGGTAAGGCCTCCTTTTATCCTGAATACATCCCTAAAGAATACGCTACTAATAATCGACCGACCAATTACGAATGCCATATAAAGGCGTGCAAAGAACAGAATATCAATTTTATTGATTTCAATGATTATTTTATTAAACATAAGGAAACTTCACAATATCCCTTATACCCTCAATACGGGATTCATTGGAGTTACTATGGTATGTGCCTGGCTGTTGATTCAATTGTGCACCGTATTGAAGGCCTCCGAAATATTAACATGCCTGAGATTTACTGGGATAGCATAAAAATGGATTTACCCCGCGAAGGTGACTATGATATTGCTGATGGCATGAATCTTCTATTCAAACTGAAACGGGAGAAAATGGCCTACCCGATCATCAAGATCAAAGATGAAACAAGTGCAACAAAACCATCAGCTATAGTGATAGGCGACAGCTTTTATTGGCAGATGTATAATTTTACTCCAAGGGTATTTAGTGATAACCATTTTTGGTACTATTACCGGGATGTTTATCCAAATAGCTCAGGTAAATCTGTTATTGTCGATGATTTGAATTTTGAGAATGAAATGGAACAGCATGATGTATTTATATTAATGAGTACGGAGGCTAACTTATCAAAATTTGGATGGGGTTTTATTGATGATGCCTATAAGCTTTTCAAATATGGAGAGAACCAAAATCCTGAGGCTTTCAAAGCTAAAGTGGAAGAGGTACGGAAATACATCAAGAGTGACAAAAAATGGATGGAAATCATCATTGAAAAAGCCCGCAAACAGAACATCAGCGTTGATTCAATGCTCATGAAAGATGCTATTTGGGTTGCCAAAAATAAAAACTAGTACTGGCTCTTTAAAAAAGATATAACCTGAGTTTCCGGGCTACAGAGCTGCTGTTTAATTACCGCTGTCTTGCAAGCAAATTACTCTTTGTTAGAATCAGATCAATAACGACTTGTATTCAGATCGCTTCCTCCTTACCGTCAGATTACTAAAGACTTACATTCAGATCATTCCTTCATACAACTACTTTGCCGCTCTATTGCTTGCAGTTTAATTACCACTATTTTATTACTTCTAACTTATTTCTTTTGGGTAATCAGAAATCACTTACATCGTAGGCCTTGTCATAGTTTTTTTGTTCCTGCTCATATTTTCGGCAGTCAATTTCAACTGACAGGGGCTTGAGGGGTGCTTCGAAATTGCCGGTGGAGATTTCGAGCTTTTTATCTGCATAGATTTTCTTCATGTACAATGCCCAGATTGGCAACGCCATATTAGCTCCCTGTCCCAGTGTAATGCTTCGGAAACGGATACTGCGGTCTTCGCCTCCTACCCATACTCCTGTTACGAGGTCAGGGGTGATACCCATAAACCATCCATCGGAGTTGTTTTGGGTAGTTCCTGTTTTACCTGCTACCGGATAGCTGATACCATATTTATAGCGTAATCTGACCCCTGTGCCGCTTTCTACTACGCCCTTCATCAATTGAAGCATGAGGTAGGCTGTTTCTTCACTCATGGCTTCTTCCTGATGAGGCATAAAGCGTGTCAGGACATTCCCGTTCTTGTCCTCAATACGGGTAACAAACATGGGTTCAACATGTACTCCCTTAGCTGCGTATGTATTCATAGCGCCGACCATCTCATAAAGTGTAAGATCAGGGGTGCCGAGTGATATGGAAGGTACGGCATCAATAGGACTGGTAATACCCATTTTACGGGCAATTTTAATGACTGCCATAGGCGAATAACGTTTGATCAGGAAAGCTGATATCCAGTTGATGGAATTAGCCAGGGCTTCCTTCAGGGTAACCATCTGACCTTTCTTAAAGTTATTGGAGTTACGGGGCTCCCACTTAGTGCCATCAGGCAAATCAATGCTGTATTGGATATTAGGTATTTTGGTACAAGGTGAAAAGTCACCCTCCTGCATGGCCAGGGTATAAACGAATGGTTTGAAGGTTGAACCTACCTGGCGGCGTGCCATGATCACATGATCAAACTGGAAATGCTTGTAGTTGATACCTCCCACATAAGCCCTTACAAAACCTGTTTGAGGTTCAATTGACATCAGGCCGGCTTGAAGGAAAAACTTGCAGTAACGTATGGAATCCCAGGGACTCATCATAGTATCACGTTCCCCTTTCCAGGTGAATATCATCATGGGGATTTTTTCGTTGAAGGACTTGTGAATCGAATCATCAGATACCCCTGCTGCCTTTAGTTTTATATAACGCTCTGAACGTTTCATAGAAGAAGTCATGAGCTTCATTGCTTCTTCTTTTACCTTGTCTTTCGAAAAATCGAAAGGCGCTTCATCCCGGTCTTTCCAGTGCTTGTAGAAAGCAGGCTGGAGGTCGTTACTAAGGTGCTCGGTAACAGCTTCTTCGGCATATAACTGCATATGGGAGTTAAGGGTAGTGTATATCTTGAGCCCGTCCTTGTAAAGGTTATAGCGGGATCCATCGGGCTTTGGGTTCTTTTCAATCCAACCATATAGGGGATTATTCTTCCATTGCAATGAATCATCATGGTATTGGACTTTATCAATGTAGTCGCGACTTTCAGGTTCCTTCGCATTCATGATGCGGCGCAGGAATTCACGAAAGTAAGTAGCTTCGCCAGATGCATGATCCTGCATTTGATAATGCGACATATCCAGAGGGATCACCCGCAGGGCTTCATATTGCTCTGAAGTGATATAGTCATGCTTACGCATTTGGTTCAGGACAACCTCACGACGTTTAATTGCTCTTCCGGGATTGCGGACGGGGCTGAACCAGGTAGGTGCTTTCAGCATACCTACCAGCATTGCTGATTCTTCAATGGTCAGATCAGCCGGTTTCTTGTTGAAATAGGTTTTTGCTGCTGATTTGATGCCGAAGGAGTTACTGCCAAAATCAACGGTATTAAAGTACATTGCCAAAATCTCCTCTTTGGTATAGTTGCGTTCCAGCTTGATAGCGGTAATCCACTCCTTCATCTTGATAAAAGCCGTTTCAAAAAAGGTACGGTTAGCTTTACGAGGAAACAGGTTCTTTGCCAATTGCTGGGTAATGGTACTTCCTCCACCCTTATTACTCCCTGTTATTATGCCAAAAGATACCCTGAAGAGGGCTTTTACGTCGATACCCGAATGTTTGTTAAAGCGGGAATCCTCAGTAGCTATAATGGCATGAACCAGGTTAGGAGAAAGGTCAGAATAATGAACATTCGACCTGTTTTCGATATAATACTTACCCAGTACATCCTGATCAGCTGAAATGACTTCTGAGGCCAGGTTGCTTTTAGGATTTTCAAGCTCTTCGAAGGAAGGCATGAAACCCAGCCACCCGAGTGACATGGTAAAAAAGAAAAGGAAAAGAAACCCCAGTACACAAAAGTATGCAGTCCAGAATCGTTTAAGCCAGTGTTTTAAATCAACAGTACCATTTTGCTTTTTTTTAGCCATTATAACACAGTAGATTAGTTAACCAATTGTTTTTCGAGCCGCATTCCGGCTTCAGATATTCCTTTTAGTTTCTGTTCACGCATGGCCTGGTTAAGTCTGAATATATACTTGCCACTCCGTGGAAACTTAATATTTTCCCTGATGTACAACCGGTTATCTCTGTAATGACCTGTCCCCTTACCTGACCATTTGCCCGTTTTGTCGGCCAGAGTACATTCAATGGTATCACGTGACATCCCTCCACCGGGAAACTCGGTAATAAGGAAGAAATAGATATTGCTGTAACGATAGGAAGTGCTGTTTCGTATATTGATAAAGAAGCGATAGGATGAAACCGTGTCCTCAATGTTCACCTTAAATACCATTTCCTGGTCAGCAGGCCATTCATCGTCGGGAATGCTTATACTCTGATCAAAGAATTTCTCTTTATCACAACCGGTCAGTGAAAAAGTCAATAATAAACTAATGAGCAGGACTGTAGGGAAGAGATTGCTTTTTGTTTTCATAAGCCCATTACGCTTTCAGATTGATTGTTATTTATCGAAACGATTGAGGTCATCCTGAACGATTACATTATCGAATTCAGATTTCTTTTCAATTTTACGGGCAAAGTCTTCCAGGTTAGGAACCGCCTGGCCTTTCTTGTTTAGGGCCATGATTTCTTTGACCTTGTCAACGGGGATAGGCAGCAGGTTGTTGGGTTCTGACTTGTAAGAGTACCACATAATGCCTGCAAATACCTCTATTTTTTGAGGGAATGCATCACCTTTTTGAGTATTGAGTAACATATCATCGGGCGGAAAATCCTTCAATGCTTCTGAGTAAGCAGCAAACTCATAATTAAGGCAGCATTTAAGCTTACCACATTGTCCGGCTAGCTTTTGTGGGTTTAATGAAAGTTGCTGAATACGAGCTGCATTAGTGCTTACCGTACTGAAAGTACTCAACCAGGTAGAACAACAAAGTTCTCGTCCGCATGAGCCGATACCACCTAAACGTGAAGCCTCCTGGCGGGCGCCAATCTGCTTCATTTCAATTCGTACTTTAAATTCTTCAGCCAGTAGTTTGATGAGTTCTCTGAAGTCGACCCGCTCATCAGCGGTATAATAAAAAATAGCTTTAGTATCATCACCCTGGTATTCCACATCATTCACCTTCATTTTCAGGTTCAGGCCTGTAGCTATTTCGCGGGTGCGAAACATGGTTTTATCTTCTTTCAATACGGCTGCAATCCATTTCTCTATGTCAGCCGGTCGGGCTTTACGGTATACTTTGTGAATTTCATTATTTAAGGGGTTCACATTCTTACGCTTCATCTGGTGCCTTACTACTTCACCCGTAAGGGAAACAATGCCAATATCATGACCGGGATTAGCTTCAACAGCAACAATATCGCCCACATACAGATCAAGTTCGGGCAAGACCCTGAAGTAATCTTTGCGGCTGTTTTTAAAGCGAATTTCCACACAGTCAAAAGCAGTTTCACCGGCAGGTTGAGGAAAATCTTTCAGCCAGTCGAAAGCATCGAGTTTGGCGCAGCCATGCCTGAAAGTGTTGGTTTCAGGTTGCAGCATATGGCAAAACCCACGCGACATGAAAGGATTCGGGGCAGGCATGTTCCTTACAATCTGAGCTTCTTCTACCTGAACCTCTTTAGGCGGGTTGCTATATGGATCATCTTTGTCAAGCGGATTCCTGTCAGCTTGAGTGATATAAGACTGATCTTTATCAGCCTGATTTCGGTCAGTCTGATCGTTTTCAGGCAGGTGAGTATCGGGATTAATATATTCGTTTTCTTCCATAGGAATACATTTCAATGCAGATCAAATATCCCATTAACGGGAATATTGATATAATATACTGAGTTTAAATTTTTTAGGTACTATAAGTAACTGAATGCAAAGTTAGAGTATATTTTTAATATTTTACGCTAAAATATGAGGGGTTCTTGTATGGTCAGATGGTATCATTTGGTTGAACCATGATTTTTTTTCATAATTTTGATCCCTTAATAAGGCTGGGTAAAATGAGATTTAGCGATATACCGGGACAGGAACAGATAAAGAATCGTTTGCGCAGGACGGTAAATGAACACAGGGTAAGCCATGCACAACTATTTATGGGTCCGCAAGGCTCGGGTAAGTTGCCTATGGCGTTGGCATATGCACAGTTTATAAACTGTACCAACCGTACTGCGGAAGATTCGTGCGGTCATTGTCCGTCGTGCCTTCAATATGGTAAGTTAGCACATCCTGACCTCCATTTTATATTCCCTGTGGCAACCACCAAAGAAGTTGATTCCAAACCGGTGAGCTCCCTCTTTTTATCGCATTGGCGAAAAATCATTCCTGCATCAAAAGGGTTCTTTAATCTTAACGACTGGTACAGCCGGATAGGTATTGAGAACAAGCAGGGCCTGATCAATGCTGAAGATTGTAATGAACTTATACGCAAGCTGAGTTATACTTCGTACGAGTCTGAATATAAGGTGATGATTATTTGGATGGCTGAGAAGATTAACAATACCGGTGCAAACAAGATTCTGAAGATACTGGAAGAACCACCTGATAAAACCCTTTTCATCCTGATTACTGAACAGCATGAGCTATTACTGCCCACTATACTGTCGCGTACCCAACTGGTTAAGTTTCCGCGTTACAGCAACCCGGAGCTTGAACAAGGATTGATGACCCTTACAGGATGTACCGCTGAAGAAGCTTCAGGGGCTAAGTTCATGGCTGAAGGTAATATGACAGAAGGCCTTAAAATTATCAGTGAAGGGGATAGCCACAGAGATCTGTTCATCAGCTTTAGAGACTGGATGCGTCTGTGTTTTAAGTATGATATTCAGGGAGTGTTCAAAATGTCGGCTGAATTCAATGCCAGCGGTAGGGAAAACATGAAGAAATTCCTTATATACGCATTGAGAGTTACCCGTTACTGTACCCTTAACAATTTCGGAGTTACAGGATATATTAACACGGAAGGTGAAGAAAAGAAATTCATCAACGACTTCACCCGTTTTATTAATCCGGCAAATGTTCATTTGTTTGCCAAAGAGTTCAATGATGCTATCTATCACGTAGAACGCAACGCCCATGGCGCTATCCTCTTTTTAGATATTTCGCTTAAAGCAATGCGGTGGATGCGGATTTCATAACCGGCTTAACTTGTGCGCTGTGATCTTTGCCGAGATGAATTCACGGTTCATCCTGGCGATGTTGACAATCTTGATGAGCTTGGGACATTCGGCTTCACAAGCCCCGGTGTTGGTGCAATTACCAAAACCCTGCCTGTCCATTTCAGCAACCATATGCTGAACCCTGATACTTGCTTCTATTTTACCTTGAGGTAATAGAGCCAACTGCGATACTTTAGCCGACACAAACAGCATGGCCGAAGCATTCTTACAAGCAGCCACACAAGCTCCGCAACCAATACAAGCTGCTGCATCCATTGACAAATCGGCATTTACTTTTGATATGGGTATGGAGTTGGCATCAGGCACACCACCTGTGTTAACGCTAACATAACCCCCTGCCTGTATGATCTTGTCGAAAGCTGAACGGTCAACAATAAGGTCTTTTATAACGGGGAAAGCACGTGCTCTCCAAGGTTCAATAACAATGGTATCGCCATCCTTAAACTTGCGCATGTGTAATTGGCAGGTGGTAACTGCACTGTCGGGGCCATGGGGCCTTCCGTTAATATACATGCTGCATGTTCCACAGATACCCTCACGACAATCATGATCAAAGGCCACGGGGTCTTCACCCTTAAGTACCAGTGACTCATTGAGCACGTCCATCATTTCAAGGAATGAACTGTTGGGTGAGATATCGTTAATCTTGTAAGTAACAAATTTGCCTTTACTGTTAGCGTCTTTCTGACGCCATATTTTGAGTGTAAGATCCATATCTTTCATATTTGGGTTTAACAGTACTGCCATAAAACAGTGACCATCAAGCTGCTATTTGTAATTTCTCTGTTTAACCTCTATAAATTCATAATTAAGTGGTTCCTTATTCATCACTGGTTCTTTATCCACTCCGGTAAATTCCCAGGCAGCAACGTACATATAGTCGGTGTCGTTACGTAAAGCTTCTCCTTCAGGAGTTTGATACTCTAAACGGTAATGCCCGCCACATGATTCTTTGCGGTTCAGGGCATCACGGGCAACCAGTTCACCCAGCTCAAGGAAGTCGGCCACACGACCTGCTTTTTCAAGCTCCTGGTTTAGCTCCGTCTGGGTTCCGGTAATTTTTACGTCTTTCCAAAACTCTTCACGCAGGACAGCTATTTCAGTGATCGCTTTCTTTAAATCCTCTTCATTACGAGCCATGCCTACTTTCTCCCACATAATATGGCCCAGACGTCTATGGAAAGTATCAACTGTGGTTTTCCCTTTGACGTTCATTAACCTGTTTAGTTGATCATTTACATTCTTCTCGGCTTCAATGAATTCAGGAAGGTCAGTTGATATTTTGGGTACCCTGATCTGGTCAGCAAGATAATTTTGGATGGTATAAGGTAATACGAAATAGCCATCAGCTAGTCCCTGCATCAGTGCTGAAGCCCCTAAGCGGTTTGCTCCGTGGTCACTGAAATTGGCTTCACCAATTGCATACAATCCTTTAATGGTAGTCATCAGTTCATAGTCAACCCATAATCCCCCCATGGTGTAATGCACTGCCGGGAAAATCATCATTGGGGTAACATATGGATTTTCATCTACAATCTTTTCATACATCTGGAAGAGATTTCCATAGCGCTCTTCAATTACTTCCCGTCCAAGCCTGCTAATAGGCTCGGCGAAGTCAAGATATACAGCCAATCCGGTATCTCCCACACCGTAACCAGCGTCGCAGCGTTCTTTGGCAGCACGTGAAGCCACATCACGTGGCACCAGGTTACCAAAGGCCGGATATCGGCGTTCGAGGTAATAATCGCGGTCATCCTCTTTAATATCAACAGGTTTCAGCTTGCCTTCTCTTATCATTTGAGCATCCTGTTTGTTCTTGGGTACCCATATACGGCCATCATTACGCAAACTCTCACTCATTAGGGTGAGCTTTGACTGGTATTCACCGTGAACCGGAATACAGGTAGGGTGTATTTGAGTGAAACAGGGGTTTCCAAAAAAAGCGCCTTTCTTATAAGCCTTCCAGATAGCTGTGGCATTGGAACCCATGGCATTGGTCGACAGGAAGAAAACATTGCCATATCCGCCAGTTGCCAGTACTACTGCATGAGCGGCATGTCGTTCAATGGCGCCGGTTATCAGGTTGCGTACAATTATTCCTCTTGCCCTGCCGTCAACCAGCACCACATCAAGAATCTCATGCCTGGCATACATGGTAACGTTGCCTTTGTGAATCTGCCGGCTCAGAGCGCTATATGAACCTAAAAGGAGTTGCTGCCCGGTTTGCCCGCGAGCATAAAAAGTACGTGAAACCTGGGCTCCCCCGAAAGAGCGGTTGTCAAGCAGCCCTCCATAATCCCTTGCAAATGGAACACCTTGAGCTACGCACTGGTCAATTATTTGGTTGCTTACTTCAGCAAGTCGGTACACATTGGCTTCTCTGGCACGGTAGTCGCCCCCTTTAATGGTATCATAAAACAAACGGTAAATGCTGTCGCCGTCATTCTGATAATTCTTGGCAGCGTTGATACCTCCCTGTGCAGCAATACTGTGGGCACGGCGGGGGCTGTCCTGATAGCAATATACCTTTACCTTGAAACCCAGTTCTGCCAGACTGGCTGCTGCGGAGGCACCTGCTAAACCGGTACCTGCTACTATGACTTCCAGCTTGCGCTTATTGGCAGGGTTAACCAGATTGGTGTGTGATTTATAGGTTGTCCACTTGTCGGCTAAATTGCCTTGTGGTATCTTTGAATTTAAATCTGCCATATTATTGAGATTTCTTGAAACATGTAAAACTTTTAAAAGAAATAGATCGTCACCGGTATTGTAATAAATCCAATGGTTAGTATGATAGCTATAATTCGGCTTAGTGCGAAAACCAAAGGTGTGTATTTATCATGGTTCCAGCCCAATGTCTGGAAGCCGGAGTGGAAAGCATGATCCAGGTGAAAACCAAGAAACAATAACCAAAGTATATACATGAATACGTAGGTTGGGTTAGTGAATCTGGTGATGATCAACCCGGCCATATCGTCATATTCCTGCCCACCGTATGATATCATGTCGATATGCCCGAATTTGGAAGTAAAGAAGAAATTAAAAAGATGAAAAACCAGCATAGCCAAGATGATCAACCCGGTGTGGATCATAAATTTTGATGTAACAGACATTTCAGAATAGGCTTCAATTTTGTACCTTTTCGGACGGGCAAGCCAGTTATGTATTTGGAGTACTATCCCTGTAAGAATGTGGATAAAGAATCCACCGAACAGGAATATTTGCATAAACTGTATTATCGGGTTCGTTCCCATAAAGTGAGCTGCCTTGTTAAAGGTTTCTCCGTTATCGTTTATCAGCACCAGTAAATTAACGGCAACGTGCACAAAAAGGAACATGATAAGGAACAAACCCATGAGTGCCATGATCACTTTTTTAGTAATCGAGGAGTATCTAATGGTCATAAGCAATAGTTATTTATTATTTTTACTGAAATAATTAGTTTTAAGGGCAGATAAAACAGCAATTAGTTGTTAAATTTGCGAAAAATCATCTTCAAAAACACAAATTGTACGTGGCAAATTTAAAGATAAACAGTTAATTTTGGATTATTACTTATCAACAACAAACCATTAAGCATTATTTCCATGCGTTATCAAACAATTGAATCTACGTTATTTTGTCGGAACAGGCTGAATCTTGAAAAGAAATTAAAGCCCAATGCACTGGCAATTATCTATTCAAACGATGAAATGCCCCGTAATGGGGATCAGTGTTTCCCTTTTCGCCAGAATAGTGACATGTTTTACCTGACCGGTCTGGACCAGGAAAAAAGCATTCTTACTCTTTTTCCCAATCATCCGGATGAACAGATGCGTGAAATAGCTTTCATTGTCGAAACTGATGACCTTATGGTTACCTGGTACGGCCATAAATACTCCTTGGAGCAGGCATCAAAAATATCAGGTATCAAAACCATTAAATGGCTTGGTCAGTATGAAGGGGTTTTGCGCGACTTTATGTCACGGGCTGAGTATGTTTATCTGAATTTGGATGAAAATGCCAAGTTTACTACTGAGGTCATTTCACAGAACCTCAGAAGAGCACATGCTTTAAAAGCTGATTACCCGCTGCACAACTATGTAAGGCTGGCCCCGTATCTTGCGGAACTCAGGATGACAAAAGGCCCTGAGGAAGTGAAACTACTAAGGGAAGCATGTAAAATAACCGGCGATGCTTTTAACAGGGTGCTTGGTTTTGTAAAACCCGGCGTGATGGAGTATGAAGTAGAAGCTGAAATAACCCATGAGTATATCAGGCAGGGCGCTTCCGGTCATTCTTATGAACCTATTGTAGCATCAGGCGTTAATAATAATATCCTGCATTATGGTGAAAACGACCAACTTTGCAAGGATGGTGATCTGTTGCTTTTAGATTTTGGCGCAGAGTATGCTAATTACGCCGGTGATTGCTCCAGAACCATTCCTGTGAACGGTAAGTTCACAACAAGGCAAAGGCAGGTTTATGAAGCCGTACTGCGGATATTGAGGCAGGCTACTAAAATGCTTGTCCCGGGTATTACCCTCGACACATACCATGCCAGAGTATGCAAACTTATGGAAGAAGAACTGATAGGGCTCGGATTACTCACCCGGGATGAAGTGGACCACCCGGTGAATGGTAAACCGGCATACTTTAAATATTATATGCATAACACTTCTCACTTTATTGGTCTTGATGTGCATGATGTTGGTACCAGGCAGATGCCTCTCCGGCGTGGAATGATTTTAAGTTGCGAACCCGGTATTTATATCGTAGAAGAAGGCTTTGGAATCAGACTTGAAAATGATATCCTGGTCGAAAATGAACCTGTCAACCTTATGGAAAATATTCCTGTTGAACCTGATGAAATAGAAGCCTTAATGGCTGCCCGTTGAACTTTATAACGATTTAAAACAATATTTTATGTTTGAACCTCAAATATACCAAGCCCGTCGTAATGCTTTACGCGAAGAAATTAAAAGTGGCGTTTTATTATTTCCGGGTAATACGGAAGCTGCATTCAACTATCCGGCTAATACTTACCATTTCAGACAGGACAGCGTTTTCAATTATTTCTTTGGTCTGAATCACCCTGATTTAACGGGGGTGATTGACATTGATAATAATGAGGAAATACTGTTCGGCAATGATGTTGATATGGATGATATCATCTGGATGGGCCCGCAACCTTCCATCAAGGAACGTGCTGCTCTTGTCGGTATTAATGATACCAAGCCGTTTGCTGATGCGGTTGAATTCATTAATAAAGCCATTGCAAAGGGACGTAAAGTCCATATCCTGCCTCCTTACAGAGGGGAAACCAAGATATACCTGTCGGAACTTACAGGGTTCCCGATTGCTGACCTTAAGAAGGAAGCTTCTGTTGAACTTATCCGTGCAGTGGTCAAGTTGCGTTGTACTAAGTCGCCCGAAGAGATTGAAATTATAGATAAGATGGTTGACGTAGCTTACCTGATGCACACTACAGCTATGAAAATGGCTGTTCCCGGAATTATTGAGCAGGAAATTGCCGGTACCATTGAAGGTATCGCCCTGGCAAAAGCAGGACCTGTTTCCTTCCCCGTGATACTCAGCATAAACGGACAAACACTCCATAATCACTATCATGGGAACACCCTGACAGAAGGCCGTATGTTAGTAGTTGATGCAGGGTGTGAGTCGGAAGAATACCTGTTGGCCAGTGATATCACCCGTACTACTCCGGTAGGTGGCAAGTTTAGCCACAGGCAAAGAGAAATCTATGAAATAGTGCTTCGTGCCAATATGAAATCTATTGAAAACATTAAACCTGGTATTCCTTACCGCGATGTTCATCTGTTAGCTTGCAAAACCATTGTTGAGGGCTTAAAAGAAGCCGGTTTAATGAAGGGTGATGTAAACGAAGCCGTTGAACAGGGCGCTCATGGCTTGTTCCTGCCTCACGGTTTGGGCCATATGCTTGGCATGGATGTGCATGATATGGAAGGATTGGGTGAAAATTATGTTGGCTATGATGATGAAATTAAACGCAGCACGCAGTTCGGTAATTCCTTCCTCAGAATGGGGCGCAGACTGCAACCCGGTTTCGTAATTACCGTAGAACCCGGCATTTACTTTATCCCTGCCCTGATTGATCAGTGGAAAGCTGAAGGCAAGTGCAAAGACTTTATCAATTATGACATCCTTGAAACCTACAAAGACTTCGGCGGTATTCGTATTGAAGATGATGTGCTGGTAACAACAACAGGATCCAGAGTATTAGGTAAACCTATTCCTAAAACCGTTGCCGAAATAGAAAAACTATTGTACAGAGGATAATTTTCAACTGACGGTTTGATAATCCGTCACCAAAGAATTGTAGGGTAGAGACGGGCCCCTGACCCGTCTCTATTTCTCAAATTGTTAATGGTATTTACAAATTGATGATTGGCTAAATCATACTAATTGTTACTAAAATGGACGAACAGATTGTTTTGAACGGGCAACCGGTAAATTACCGTAAACAGGGTAATGGCCCATGGATTATCCTACTCCATGGATTTCTTGAAACTATTGACGTATGGGGCGAGCTGGCTAATGAATTATCCGATAAATTTAGTGTGCTGATGGTAGATTTGCCTGGTCATGGTCACAGTGGTGTCATGGGTGAAGAACATACGATGCCTTTAATGGCCGATGCCGTAATGTCTGTTATGAATCACCTTGAAATAAACTCATTTGTCCTGTGCGGTCATTCACTCGGAGGCTATGTATGTATGGAAATTGCTAAAGTACTCCCTGATCAGACCAAAGGAGTAATCATGTTTCATTCACACGCTGCTCCTGATGATGAGCGGACAAAGGAAAACCGTACTCGTACTATTAATATCATCAAGCTTAACCACGCTAACTTTATACATGAGTTTTTGCCTGATTTGCTCAGCCCTAAGAATAAGAAAAGACTTATACATCAGATTGACCGTTTACGCAATAGTATAGCTTCTATATCAGTAAGTGCGCTGATTGCCACACTGATTGGCATGCGTGAAAGGAAAGGAACTCTGGATACACTCATTGATGCAGAATTCCCTTTCTTTTTTATCCTTGGTAAAGACGATACCAAGATGGCATACAACAAAGTGGTAGCGCAGGCAATGCTGGCGCATCATGCTGAAATTATGCTGTTAAGCGATGTAGGACACATGGGATTTTTGGAAGCTCCTAAAGTTATCTTCCCGGCCATCAAGCACTTCTGTGAACGCAACCTGATTGAAAAGCAACGGATTAATGGGTTTGGCGACTAGAGGTAATAACCGTATTTGTCGATCATCTCAAATACCTTCTCAGGCAGGAAGTAGCGAATAGTATGACCACTCTTTATGGCTCCGCGTATAAAGCTTGCTGATATTTCAATGCGGGGCGCTGCAATCAGTTGAACGGAAGGATGAGCTGTTAATGGGTGGGCTTCACTCCCATGGCGAGGGTAGATTAATAGTTGATAGTTATCAAGGATTTGCTGAAAGTTCTTCCACTTATGGAAACTTATCAGTATATCAGTGCCGCCTATGAGGACAAACTGACGGTCGGGATACTTCTCCTGCAGGTAGGTTAGGGTGTCAATCGTATAGGAAGGCTGAGGTAAATGAAATTCAATGTCTGATATTCTGAACCTGTTGTCATCACCAACAGCTTTCTGAACCATCTCATAACGTGTATAGTCGGTCAGTAGTGTCGATTTGTCCTTTAGAGGATTATGAGGTGATACTACAAACCACACTTGGTCAAGCTCACCAAACTCAACCATGTACTCAGCTATACAAAGGTGCCCGATGTGTATAGGATTGAAAGAGCCGAAAAACAAGCCGGTCCTCTTTCTTTTCTCTTCGTTCATGGTGCTCATTTTTAATTAACCCCTAATCCCTGTTCAGAAATTCACCAACCACTTTAACTATGGTATCTTTTGCTGTTTCCAGACAATCATTTAGCAAAATGTAATCAAACTTATCAGCATAGGTCATTTCATGGGCGGCTTTCTCACAACGTTTCCGGATAGTATCAGCAGAATCGGTATCTCGGAATTTTAACCTCTCCTCCAATGCCTGAAGTGAGGGAGGACTTACAAATACCGCCAATGCCCGGTTGCCGAATTCTCTTTTAATATTTAAACCTCCTACTACATCAACATCAAAAATCACATCTTTACCCTCAAACATCATTCGTTCCACTTCACTACGCAGTGTGCCATAGTAACTGCCTGCATATACTTCCTGCCATTCAAGCAAGTCGCCCGATGCAATGCGGTGTTTGAATTCATTGGTTGTGATAAAGAAATAATCCTTTCCATCCACTTCATTCTTACGCATTTGACGACTGGTAGCCGAGACAGAGAAGCTGAGTGAAGGGAATGAGGAAATAAGATGCCTTACTATGGTAGTTTTACCCGACCCTGAAGGGGCTGATACGATAATGAGTTTAGGAGTCCTGTTGGTATTCATAATTTACAGAATATTGGCCAGTTGCTCTTTGATCTTTTCCAGTTCATCCTTCATTTGCACCACGATTCTTTGAATATTGGCATCATTGGCTTTTGAACCTATGGTATTGATTTCACGGCCCATTTCCTGGGTTACGAATGATAGCTTTCTTCCATTTGCTTCTGTTTCTTTGAGGGTATCCATGAAATAGTCCAGATGCTTTTGGAGCCTGACTTTCTCTTCCGTAATATCCAGCTTTTCAAGATAATAGATGATCTCCTGCTCAAAGCGGTTGCTATCAAGGGTGTTGTTAGCATAAAATTCAGCTACTGAATCTCTGAGCTTTTCGCGAAAGCGTGTATTACGTGTTTCTTCAAATTGGATTACTTCCTGAAGTAGTGATTCAATCATCTGCACTCTTGTTTTAAAATCATTCTCCAGTAAACTGCCTTCCTGGCTTCTGAAAATATCCAGTTCTTTGACGGCTTTTTCTAAACACTCCCTAATAATTACCCATTCTTGTTCATTCAATAGTTCACGCGATGATTTAAACACTTCGGGCATCTTCATTACGATGCTGAGTATATCAATATCACCTGCATTTAAAGAATTTGCAAGTTCCTTAATCTCATTATAATAGCCAATTGCCATCGGTTTATTAATTACCGGAGGGAAATCATCAGTGTAATCGATAGAACCCGTAAGCTCTACTTTGCCACGTTCAAGCTTTCGTGAAATAATACTCCTGATATCAGATTCCTTTTCCCTGAATGCAGAAGGTAATTTGATATTCAGATCCAACTGCTTACTGTTAAGGGATTTGATTTCCAGTATAACCACTTTCCCTGTTAAAGAAACAGTGCATTTGCCGAAGCCTGTCATTGATTTAAGCATAGTATAACTTTTATGTTGCAAAAATATAGATAAATTCTGATCACTACTCTAATTATCGCCTGCATAACCAACCTTTCATTTAATAGATTGATTCATCATAAATATTTTTTGTGAAATCCTTGGCTTTGTATTGAAAATTACTTAATATTGTTTATTATTTTCAATTTAGTATAATCAAGATGATAAGAACTGTTATTATTGACGATGAAGTAAATTCAAGGGACAATATCAGGCAGATGCTTAAGCTTTATTGTAATGATGTGTTTGTATTAACTGAAGCTGATGGCGTTAAATCTGGAATAGAGTGTATTAATCAGTATAATCCTGACTTAGTATTCTTGGATATTAAAATGCAGGACGGTACTGGTTTCGACATGCTTAACCAACTTGCAGAGATTAATTTCAGGGTAATCTTTGTTACTGCATATGAGGAATATGCTATTAAGGCTATCAAGTTCAATGCCCTTGATTATATAACCAAACCAATTGATCCTGATGAGCTTATCAGTGCTGTTGATAGAGCAATGTCTGCTTTAAACGATGATACCGTGAAAAGCAGGATACAAAAATTGTTGGAGACAGCCAACCCGATTCCATCACCTGGTAATCGTAAAATAGTGTTGCGAACTTCGAACACTGTTCATGTTATTGATATTGACCGCATCATACACTGTGAAGCCGACAGGAACTATACTGTATTTTATCTGGATGGTGAGGAACGGATACTTATTGCTAAATCAATGAAGGAATTTATTGATGTGCTTGAAAGTCACGGGTTCTTCAGAGTTCATAATTCACACTTGATAAACCTGAATTATGTTCGTAGATTTCTTAAGGAAGAATTGATCTGTGTACTCAAAGATAATTCAAATATTCCGGTCGCTTTTCGTAAACGTGATGATTTATTGAACAAGTTAAGTAAGCTCTGATTTTACGTTTGATCATGTTTTCCATACGCCTGATAAAAATATCCGTACGCTGGAAAGAATTCTCAACATTTTAAATGGAGAAGTAGTTCTTTTGTATTTCTTTAAAAGTATTTTTCCCTGGAGTCTGGAAATTATGAAAATAGAAAATATGAAACACAAAAATGCTGAGGTATTTAAAACCAGTTTTTATTTCGGTGGGAACATGCTTGTGTACGATATTATTGAAATTGATAATGAAAAAGTTATTATGCGCCGTATGAGGTATTTGTTGGGAGCATTTTATTCAGTTTCAATACCTTTGTCTAATGTGGTTCATGTTGATGTTTGTAAGCGTGAAAGGGGAGCTGAAATTCTGATTGAATCCTATACTCATAGCCACATCGTAAGTAAAGGATATTCTTTAGCATCTGCACACAAAATAAAACAACTGATTCAACCTTAATAGTAATTATAGGAATGGAGGGGCAAATAGAGGTCTTGGCCACAACGCCTCTATTTTTTTGCGTTAGTCATATACTGTGTATTATTTGTATTGCCTTTTTGTATTTTTGTAAAGAGTCAGTATTAATTCCAAACCATATTGTTTAAATAACGGGAGCTGTGAAAAATAATACAATTGATGAATTGCTGGTGCCCCGGGTGACCTTGATGGATTCACAATCTGATATATTAAGCTCCATGCATGATGATATCGCGCTGGCCACAAAGAGTATTTATTTGGAGATATACCGGTTTGGAAGTGACTATATTGGTGAGCGTTTTAGAGATATACTAGCTGTAAAATGTGAGCAGGGATTACAGGTCAAACTATTACTTGACTCATGGGGGACTTCACAGTCAAGCGCTTTCTTTGAACCCATTATTCGCAATGGAGGTGAAGTACTGTTCTTTAAGAAGATAAAGTTTTTTGTGGATTTCTTTACCAAGAACCACCGCCGTAATCATCGTAAAATACTCGTGATTGATGATAATATCACCTACCTGAGCTCTTCAAACATCACAGGTTATTCAATGAACTGGCGCGAAATTTGTCTTCGTATGGAAGGACCTGTCAGTATGGTGTTCCGAAAAGTAATCATAGATAGTTCCAAAATTTATAATAAATATATTTTTAACAGGTTTGCTTATAAAAAGACCATTTATTACAATGGCTTCGAGATCATTCAGGATCTTCCCTCCCTTTATCGACAGCAGGTTAAAAAGCGATATGAAAAGCTATTTTCAAAAGCTAAACAAGAAATTATCATTGAAACTCCTTACTTCCTTCCCGGCTATAAGTTACGTCGACAAATGCTGCAAGCTGTGCGCCGTGGAGTAAATGTAATTGCTATAATGCCCCTGCATTCTGATGTCAGGACTGTCGATTTCCTAAGGGACAAGTACCTTAAATTCATGTATAACAATGGCATTCAATTATATTTCTATACTAAAAACAACCTGCACGCTAAGTGTATTCTGGTAGACAAAGAAACCTTTGCAGTGGGTTCTTCTAATTTTGACTACCGTAGTTTCCGCTATCAGTATGAAATTGTTTTATTGGGTAAACAGCCTGACATCACAGCTTTGGTTAACAATCACCTGGAGGAAAGCTTAAAGGGTTGCATTCCATTTGACTATAACGCTTATTTGCGCAGGCCATTGATTGAGAAAGTCTTTGGCTGGGCTATGCTTCCATTCAGGCATCTGTTTTAGATAAAAAAACGTTGCTAGTATCACTGTGATACTAGCAACGTTCCATTTCAATTCACCAATTGATGATCAATTGGTCATTATTAACTTCATCGTTTGAGACACGATTGAATGGCACTTTTGCCATTTGCTGTATATTAGTTTATCGCAATCTCTTTTTTAACCAATGATTCTTCTTTCCTTGGCAGTGTGACTTTCAGAATACCGTTTTGATAGTCGGCGCTGATATTTTCTATATCTACTGATTTAGGTAATACAAAGCTCCTGCTCATGTTCTTAACGGTAAATTCCCTGCGAAGGAATTTTTCATCAGGTGTCTCTTCCTCTTTTGATTCAGCACTGATCTTGAGCGTTTGTTGCTCCAGGTTAATCTTGAAATCTTCTTTAGAATACCCCGGTGCATTAAGCTCAATTATAAATGCCTGGTCTGTTTCATAAATGTTAGTAGCGCTTGAGCAACCGTTTGATTCACACATGGTGTTATTAAAAATCTGGTCCATAACACTCAATGCAGGCTGATTAAATCTAATCATGTTCATTTCGTTTCCTCCTGTTATTTTTATGTCTGTTTGTTTATTTGTTACTTCCCATCCCTGTTCAACTTTTGTACCAAAGTCAAATACAGGATATCTTGCTCAAATAATAAGACAAAATGACACATTAAGAAGAAAATAGCGCAATGGTACAAGACATAATGGCATATTCGTGCTCGCAACCGGTTCTTTAAGCAACAACTAAAGTATAACCATTAGCAAGATCACCCGCAGTGGAAATACTGATCAACAAGCTTCTGCATTTTTTCCTTGTCGCATTTAACTTCTTCACGCAAATTCTGATCCTTGAAGTCACGCAATTGAGTAGCTACACCATCAATTACACTTTTAGGGAATACATCATATTCCATAAAGACAGAGGCTTGTTTTTCCAGCATATTAGCTGATTCCCAGCATGAAACAGGCAATTGACTTAACTTGGCCAGGCGATCTTTGAATTGATCGTCGAAGATATTAACATCTACATACCATTTTTCGGCAAGTTGAAGAGCATTCTCCATTTCAAGCCCATGACGTGCAGCTACAGTAAGCCCGGCTAAAAGCAGGTAGATATCTGCTGAGCCATCCGGACAGCGGAATTCAACGGTCTGTAATTGTGTATGGTCTTGTTGTTCAGGAACTTCATGAGGATTAGCATTAAAAATCATATTATTGTCACCTGCCCAACCCAGAGGAACCCTTACAAGTACGCTACGGTTGCGGTCGCCCCAGCAAATATTGGTAGGAGCTTCCTGGTGTGGTACCAGCCTGAAGTAGGAAGTAGGATTGCTGTTTCCAAAAGCGGTTAGAGATGGGGCCAGATCAAGATATCCGGCAATGGCTTTGCGTGCAGTATCACTCAGAACTCCATTTTCAATCATTTGATTTTTACCGTCCTTTACCAGCTTGGTATGGATATGTAATCCACTGCCGGCTTTACCGACTGTTATTTTAGGAGAAAAAGTAACCGTTACTCCATAACTGTTTGCTATTGATCGTAATACCCATTTAGCAATTACAAGTTGGTCAGCGGCATTTTCAAGGGTAGTAGGTGTAAATTCAATTTCATTTTGTTCATACAGTTTCCCATCCTGACTGAAATTTCCAACTTCCGAATGACCGTACTTGATCAAACAGCCTGCTTTGGCCATTGCAGTCATAGCTTCCGTACGTAAAAATTCCCACTTGGCAAAAGGAGCGGATTCATGATATCCTTTCTGATCAACTGCCGGGAAAAGATCTTCTTCGTCCTGATCACTGATAATATAATATTCCAACTCGCCCATTACTTCGAATGATAAACCTGTTTTTTCTTTCAAGGCTTTATGTGCCTTGCGCAGGATATACTCAGGTGAACTTTCAAGCGGTTTCCCATCCTTATCATAATATGAGCATAAGATGTCGAGTGACGGAATTTCAGAAAATGGATTTACAAAGGCAGTGCGATAACGCGGAACTACATACAGGTCACTCGAACCAGCCTTAATAAACGGGAACAGACTTGATCCGTCACATCTTTCACCGGTCGACAAAATGCTGTTAAGGTGTTCAAGTGAACTAATCACAAAGTTTAATGTTTTTAAACGGCCGTCGCCACCAACATATCTAAAGTTGACCATCTCAATATTATGGTCTGTAATGAACTTCACCAGGTCGGCTTTAGTAAATTCAGATGCCGGTTTATTCAAATACTGCACCAGCGGATTAGGATTCAATTCTGAGAAATTTTTCATGTTACAGTTGTTTATTTAAGCCACAAACAGAGGGCTTAAAGCTTATAATTAAGTTAGTTTGTTTTTCTAAATAGTGCTCAAAATTAGGAAGTTTTTCTTATTAAACCACACTTCATGAATTTATTAATTAACCCCGAAGGTAATGATAACCGGCTATAAATTAGTATTTTTGTAAATGGAAAGGATCGACAGGCTGTATGAATTCTAGCGAATTATTGTTTTTTGGGTTATTTATTGTGTTTGTTGTTAGCTTCTTACTACTCGACCTTGGGGTTCTTGACAAGAAGAATCACCTGGTATCCTTTAAGGAAGCGATTACATATACCTGCCTATGGATTACAGTTTCCATCTGTTTTTATGTGTTCCTGCTTTATCATGGCGAATGGTTACATCTTGGCGCTCATAGCGGTTTGCCCGAACTAAAAGAATTGATTGTTCGCTACGGGCATCCCATAAATATTGACGGACTGGATTATGAAGCGGCACTTAAGGTTTACCGACATAACCTGGGGCTTGAATACATAACCGGGTATGTTATTGAGAAAATGTTGTCGATGGATAACATTTTCGTGATGATTATGATATTTTATGCCTTTAATGTGAATCCCTTATATTACCGAAGGGTTTTATTCTGGGGTATTCTGGCAGCTATAGTTTTCAGGTTTGCTTTTATTTTTTCAGCATCTGCCCTGATACATCAATTTAAATGGGTGCTTTACTTGTTTGGTCTACTTCTGATCTACACCGGGGTTAAAATGCTATTTGAAAAAGATTCACATGAAAAGATAAATACCATGAACCATCCGGTTGTCAGGTTTGCCTCCAGGCGGTTGCCGGTATACCCGCGGTTTGTACAACATCACTTCTTTGTCCGGCAATCTGGCAAATGGCTCATTACACCGCTTCTGATTGTGTTGATGGTTATTGAATTTTCAGATGTGATCTTTGCTGTTGATTCTATCCCGGCCATTTTTGCAGTTACCAGTGACCCCTATATCATCTTCTTTTCCAATGTATTTGCAATCCTTGGTTTGAGGGCTTTGTTCTTTATCATCATAAAGATCATTGATTTATTCAGATTCCTGAAAATAGGTTTGTCGGTACTACTGACTTTTATTGGTATCAAGATGTTGATACCCGATTTCCTGCGAAGTCTTGGCTTCACTACTGCACATTCCCTTTACGTTATTTTGGGAGTCATGTTAATAGCTATCCTGTTCTCTGTGCTTTTCCCTGAGAAGAAAGAAACAAACTGAGCCACTCAGGGGACTCGAACCCCCGACCCGCGCATTACGAATGCGCTGCTCTACCAACTGAGCTAAAGTGGCTTAAATAAAACAGCTTGTAGTTTAGTTACAAGCTGTTGGTCGGGATGACTGGATTCGAACCAGCGGCCTCTTCGTCCCGAACGAAGCGCGCTACCAGGCTGCGCTACATCCCGAAATTGCATTTTAAAGGAATGGACGACTTCCTTTTGCGTTGCAAAAATAGTGAATCTTTTAAAATAGAAAGGAAAAATTGTTTATCTAATGTAGTTATTTATTGTTATTGCTCATGGAAGGCATAAAATGAAAGCACCTGCACATTCTATTGTACAGGTGTTCAACGCTTTATTGTCTCCCCGGCGGGGCTCGAACCCACGACCCATTGATTAAGAGTCAATTGCTCTACCAGCTGAGCTACGGAGAGGTCTCTTTCGAGAGCGCAAAGGTACTTATTCTTTTCTTTTTAGAAAAGGTTTTTTTCTTTTTTTTGACGATTGATTTGTTACCGTCTGGCGGTTATTATTAATGTCCCTACTCCCTGATTATAAGCTCTTTATTTCAGTGATCAGTTTTTGCAGAACGGCTTTTGCATCACCAAAGAGCATTCTGTTCTTAGTGTGATAGAAGAGGTTGTTAGCAATAGCTGCATACCCGGTAGCCATACTTCGTTTAATTACGATGACGTTTTTAGCATCCAGCGCTTTGATGATCGGCATGCCATAAATAGGGCTTGAAGGATCGTCTTCAGCAGCCGGGTTCACAACGTCATTAGCACCAATTACAACCACTACATCTGTGGTGCCCATTTCATTGTTGGCATCGTCCATTTCAACGAGTTTCTCGTATGGAACATCGGCTTCAGCCAGTAACACATTCATGTGGCCCGGCATACGACCGGCAACCGGATGTATGGCATATTTGATTTCCACCCCTTTACTGGTGAGTAACGTATCAAGTTCATGGCATAGATGCTGTGCCTGTGCAACGGCAAGTCCGTAACCGGGAACAATGAATATTTTTTGTGAATAGCTCAGTAATACGGCCGCATCACTCAGCGATATTTCTTTTACTGTTTTGTCGGTCAACTGGGCGCCTGCACCTGATTTGGCACCAAAAGCACCAATGATTACATTAATCAGTGAGCGGTTCATAGCTTTACACATCAGTATGGTAAGTATGGTACCTGAAGATCCAACCAAAATACCTCCTGTCAACATGGCCTGGTTGCTATAAAGGAAGCCTCCCATAGCAGCGGCAACCCCTGTAAAAGAGTTCAGCAGTGAGATTACTACCGGCATATCAGCACCACCAATTGGCATTACAAATGTTACTCCATAAATAAGTGCAGCAAATGCAAACAGGTAAATAGGCCAGTTATTCCCTTCAACCGGTTGCATTAACATAATCAGCACCAGGGCTGCTAACAATAAACCCAGGAATGTAAGATTAATGATACGTAAAACAGGATTTTTGAAATCACCAATTCGACCATCAAGCTTCAGGAAAGCTACCATACTGCCTGCAAAAGAAACGCTTCCTATCATCAGTCCTAACAACATGGCAACAGCTGAACCGTTAAGCATGTGTGGGGCAAATGAGGCTGCCAGTGAAGCCTGAAGATGAGGGAATTCCATTAGTGAAATCAAAGCAGCACAAGCGCCTCCCATACCATTGAAGATGGAAACCATTTGAGGCATGGCAGTCATCTTTACTTTAACAGATGCATACCAGCCAATAACAGAACCGATAGCTAAAGCTAAAATAATCCAGGGGATATTGCCTATGTGCTGCCCATCTATCTGGTGGAACAGAATGGTAAATATAATGGCAGCCGACATGCCTGCTGCAGACCATAAATTGCCTGAGCGGGCTGTTTGAGGATGACTTAACTTCTTTAATCCCAGTATAAAAAGCACAGAGGCTGCCAGGTATGAAAGTTCAAGAATAGAATTTTGTGTAGTAAATATTGAGTCCATGTAGTGCTTCTCCTATTTTTTCTTTTTCTTAAACATTTCAAGCATTCTGTCAGTAACAACAAAACCACCCACTACATTCAGGGTACCCATTACTACTGCCAAAAATCCAAATATAAGTGCGAGTATGTTGTCGGGGTCAGCATGGCCCATTACAATAATTGCTCCAATAATTACTACTCCGTGAATAGCATTACTACCTGACATCAAAGGGGTGTGAAGCACCGCAGGTACATGTGATATTACTTCTATTCCCAGGAAAACAGAAAGGACGATGATGAAAATCAGTTCCTTATTGTCCCAGAAGAATTGCAAAATTTCATTCATATAGTTGTTGTTTTATTTGCGAATATTAATTATTGCATCAATGATTTTACCCGATCATTTACTATCTGATGGTCATGGGATACAGCGGTACCTTTTACAATATCATCTTCCCAATTGAGGTTAAGAGCACCTTCTTTAGTTATAATAAGCTTCAGGAAGTTAATAAGATTTTTACCGAACATACGGCTGGCATCGGTAGGCATATCAGATGGTAATTGGGAATTGCCAATGATTTTAATACCGTTGTGAACAATGGTTTGATTGTCGTTGGTAAGTTCGCAGTTCCCGCCGGTTGATGCAGCCAGGTCAATGATAACAGAGCCGGGGCGCATGGCTTCAACAGTTGCTGTGCGCAGAAGCACAGGTGCTTGTTTGCCGGGTATTTGGGCGGTACAGATAATTACATCTGATTTTACTGCCTGATCGTGTATGGCTTTAGCCTGGCGTGCCTTGAACTCGTCAGTTTGCTCAACAGCGTAACCTCCGGCGGCTTTATCGTCAACGGCGCCTTCAACATCTACAAACTTGGCACCTAACCCGACTACCTGTTCTTTTACAGCAGCCCTTACATCAAATACATATACTACAGCTCCGAGTTTGCGGGCGATAGCAATGGACTGAAGTCCTGCAACTCCTGCACCGAGAATTAACATGTTGGCGGGCTTGATAGTGCCGGCAGCAGTCATAAACATCGGGAAAAACTTAGGCAGTGTGTTGGCAGCCGTCAGAACTGCTTTGTAGCCGGCAATAGTTGCCATAGATGATAATATATCCATTGCCTGTGCCCGTGAGGTGCGAGGTACGATATCCATGCTAAACCCGGTAATGTTTTTATCAGCTAATTCTTTTACTAATGCCGTGTTGAAGTATGGATTCAATACCGACATCAGTACTTGTCCTTCTTTAAAAAGGACCAGTTCACCCGGTGTAGGAGGCTGGATTTTGATGACTATATCTGATTCGGCTATTACTTGTTCTTTAGTTTTTATGGTTGCTCCTGATTCTTCATACTCTTTGTCAGAAGCGAATGCTCTGATCCCGGCACCGGTTTCAACAAGCATACTGACATTCATTTTTACTAACGTAGCAATACTTTCAGGCAGCATTGCAACTCTGTTTTCGCTTTCGTTTTCTTTTATGATTCCTATTGTCATTACAGTAGGTTTAGGTGTAATTTATGAGGGCGTAAAATTAGATTATATTTTTTTAATGAGAAAAAAACTTTTAATAAAGGCTAAACTATTGATAGCAATCGCTTGTAACCTCATTGCACTTCGAACCTTATGATTGCCCCCTGTGTTGAAAATCAAATGTAGGGCGTTAAACCTTCTTATTTCTTTAATTATTACCTTTGCACAAAGCAGGTATTATGAGCGGATCAGACAAAAGGCATCACAAAGAACATTCGGCACTTACTGAAAGAGAAGGTATTGAACAACCTTTATCAGTCAATTTGTCGGCTGTAGATGTTTTTACCCGAAAGCCCAAAGTAATACTGACCGTTGATGAATACTTTGATGGAATTACCCGGTTTAACCGTGCCATTTTTAGCCGTGCTATCACCATGCTTGAAAGTTCCTTGCCTGAGCATCAGGCCATCGGACAGGAGTTGGTGGCCCGTTGCCTGCCATATAGCGGTAAATCAGTAAGGTTTGGGATTACCGGTGTGCCCGGTGCCGGCAAAAGTACCTTTATTGAAGCGTTGGGTATGCATGTTACTTCGTTAGGCCACAAACTGGCAGTATTGGCTATTGATCCTAGCAGTTCACGGTCAAAAGGTAGTATTTTGGGCGACAAAACCCGTATGGAAGCTCTGTCAATGCAACCGAATGCGTTTATACGTCCTTCTCCATCCTCAGGTTCGCTGGGTGGAGTGGCCCGTAAAACCAGGGAGATTATTGTCCTGTGCGAAGCTGCAGGTTTTGATACCATCTTTGTTGAAACAGTAGGAGTGGGGCAATCGGAAACGGCGGTGCATTCTATGGTCGATTTTTTTCTCTTGCTTCTGATTGCCGGCGCCGGCGATGAATTGCAGGGCATAAAGCGTGGTATCATGGAGATGGCCGATGCGGTGGCGGTGAATAAGGCTGATGGCGAAAATATTGTAAGAGCTGAATTGGCACGTTCACAGGCAGCAGATGCCTTGCACTTTTTCCCGAAACCTGATTCAGGCTGGGGACCGGAATCTGTTACCTGTTCGGCAGTAACCGGTAACGGAATAAAGGAAATCTGGAAGATGTTGCTTGACTATGTTGAATTCACCAAAGCCAATCATTACTTTGAGGAAAAACGGAAATACCAATCATACCAAATTATGCATGAATATATCAACAGCCGCTTGCATGACCATTTTTATCAGCACGCTGAAATAAAGAGTATGATGAGCCAAGCGGAGGATATGGTTACCCTGGGTACTCATACCCCATACCAGGCTGCTCAGGTACTACTTGATAAATATTTCAAGGAGTACCGGTAACTTGACTTTTAGATGTTCGTTTTACAGATTTTCATCAAAATACCCTGCAATCTTCCTGAACAAATGGGCTCTGTCAATACCACTTACGTTATGCTCATGAGTCGGGTAAACGAAGTAATCCAACTGCTTTTTATTATCGATGCAGGCTTTTACAAATGCCTGACTTTGCTGCCAAACAACGGTATTATCTATACCTCCGTGAATGATCATTAACTTACCCTGCAACTGATCAGCATGCTCAACAAGTGATGCATTTTTGTATCCTTCAGGATTCTGCTCAGGGGTGTCCATATATCGTTCTCCGTACATTACTTCATAGTACTTCCAATCGCATACCGGGCCTCCGGCAGTAGCAACTTTAAATACTTCAGGGTATGAAAGCTTGAGGTTCACTGACATGAAACCGCCATAACTCCATCCATCAATCCCTATTCTGTCAGCATTCACATAAGGCAATGATTTAAGGTATTTTATGCCCTGCATCTGGTCAGTCTTTTCAATTTCACCCACTCTGCGGTGGATGATACTCTCAAATTCAAAGCCCCTGTTTGATGAGCCCCGGTTATCAAGTGTAAAAACTACATATCCCTTTTGCGCCAGGTACTGAAGGAATAGCCCGCCGCTCATCCATGATTCAGTGACCATTTGTGCATGAGGGCCTCCATATACATAAACTATAACAGGATACTTTTTGGTTGAATCAAAATCGGCAGGTTTAATTAAACGGCAGTATAAATCAGTGTTATCATCTGCTTTTATGGTAAATATGCTGGTTTGCCCAAGTTTATAGTCTTTCAGGGGATTGTCGGATTTATGAAGCAACCTTGATTTACGGTTTTTGGTATCAACCAGCAATGTTGTTGAGGGCGTTTTAAGGTTATTGTATGAAGTGATGAAGTATTTCCCGTCAGGGCGAATACGTGGATAATGGTTACCGGTATCACTGGTCAATTGCTTTACTTTTGATGTTTTCAGATCAACATAAAACAGTTGGTCCTGTGTGGGTGAAATGGCTGTTGACGTAAAGAAAATGCCTTTGGCCGGCTCGTCAAAACCAAGCATTTCAGTGATGACCCACTTGCCTGAAGTCATTTGCTTCATAAGCTGCCCGTTTATATTATATAGGTATAGGTGATTGAAACCATCACGTTGGCTCTGCCAAATGAACTGTTCATTGTTGCCGGGTATAAAAACCATTGGATGTTGAGGCTCAACGTAACGATCATTCTTTTCCTCGAAAAGTGTTTTCACGAAGTTTCCCGTACTGACCTCATATTGGTTAAGTTTCATGTGGTTCTGATCACGGTTGAGTACGGCAATAAACAGGTACTTCTGATCAGGACTCCAGGCTATATTAGTAAGGTATTGATCTTTGGGCTCGCCGGTTTTCAGGAATATAGTACTGCCGGTCTGAATGTCGTAAATTCCAACGGTTACCTGGTGACTGGTCATGCCTGCCATCGGGTAGCGTACACTCTTAAGTTCAGCAACACGTGCGGTGATATCAACAATGGGATACTCAGTAACCATGGTTTCATCCATACGGTAAAAAGCCAGTTGAGTGCCTTCAGGCGACCAAAAGGTACCCTTGCTTATGCCAAATTCATTGCGGTGAACGGTTTGGCCATTTACAATCCCTTTGTCTTTATCGTTAGTGATCGTAAGCTGTTTGGAACCTGTTGAGATATAAAGGTTATTGTTGAGTGTATAAGCCATATAATTGGTAACAGGAGCAGCCTCGGCATTTTCAGCTTCCTGAGGCAAACTGTGGTCCTGTAACAGCTTGCCATTTTTACAGGTAAAGTAATCATTGTCAATACTAAAAGTAAATGATTGATTATCCTTCCAGTTAATGGAGGGGACTCTTTTAACTGCCTCTTTCCCGGCAGACTGAAGGAGTTCATTAAATGTGTTCAGGGTGAACAAAGTATCCTTGGTTTCATCAGTAACATTGCCCTGCATGATGAGGGTAGCTTCCTGCCAGGTATAGTAACCGGAGTTACCCTGCCATTGAATGTTAATTAAACCTGTAGGATACAGTTTGCGACTTGACATAATATCTTCAGGAACCAGCATTTTACCTTGTGCGAATACGAAGGCTATCTGAAGAGTGATAAAGAGTGTAAGGACTAATTTTCGCATTTTTATAGAGAGTTATTAGGAAATTATCAATTCAATTATCAGCAAAGAAAATGGTATCTAATGTTTTTAACAGATGACGCTATTGCGGGTCAAAGACTATTAATTGTTGATTTAGTTTGTTGCCCGAAGTTTTTCAGGGTTGATTCTATTTAAAGTCAGATATTTTTGATGGATAACGCTATTGCGGGTCAAAGACTATTAACTGTTGATTTAGTTTGTTGCCCGAAGTTTTTCAGGGTTGATTCTATTTAAAGTCAGATATTTTTGATGGATGACGCAATTTCTGAAATTACTGAAGGATCTTTTTCAATAGCATTGCCAATAACAATAATATCGGCCCCTGCTTTAGCGCTCCGCTGAGCAAGCTCAGGCGTTTTGATACCACCGCCAATAATAAGAGGAATGCCAATGCTTTGGCTCACATGCTCAATCATAGTGGCTGAAACAGGATTAATGGCACCGCTGCCTGCATCCATAAAGATCAATTTTAAACCCAACATTTCACCTGCCATAGCAGTACACATAGCTATATCCACTTTATCGGCCGGTATAGGGCTGGAATTACTCATATAAGATACGGTGGTCGGCCGCCCACTATCAATAAGCATGTATCCGGTACCCATTACCTCAACATTACTATTCTTCAGGTAAGGCGCTGTAATAACATGCCTGCCAATCAACATTTCGGCATTTCTGCCTGAAATAAGCGACAAGAATAGCATGGCATCAGCCAGATAGCTCATTTGAAGGGTGTTGCCAGGGAATAGAATAACAGGTATGCCTGAAGTCTCTTTCAAAATCTTTATACATGAATCAAGCCAATTATTGATTAGCAGACTTCCACCCACGAAAAAGTAATCAACCTTGCTGTCAACTGCTAATTTGGCAACTCTGGCCAGTTGCTTTTCATCTGATTTGTCAGGGTCAATCAGTACAGCGAGTTGCTTACAGCCTTGTAGTTTTCCTGTTGTAATTGAATCTATGATTTTCATAAAATAAACCAGTGGTTTTTAGTGGCTACGAAGTTAGTAAAATAAAGTTACAGGTTAATGGATCCCGGTTAAAGGTTAAAATTTGAAGGTATTCCTGTGTTACTTTCTTGCCCGTTCAAGAAGGGCTCATCAAAACCTTTGCATTGACACCATAACGAGCAGGGAGGTCGCCGTAGTTCCTTTTTATTAACATAAGGCTGGATGATCGGTTAATACCGGCGTGCATCATTTTAATGTCGGGGTATTTTTAAATCACCATGTCGTTGAATGATCCGCTTATACCGGTGTCCAAGTCTTTACCGTCGGGATATCTTTATTTCACAATCCGGTTGGATGTTTAGGAGCAAAGGGTTAATTTTATGGTTAATGGGTAGAAGTTATTTTTGTACTTTTGTGGTCCTTTAAAAAATGATTTAATTCATACGATATGAAAGCAAGTGAAGTTGAGATGCTGCCCTATAAAGTTAAAGATATAACATTAGCAGATTTTGGACGTAAAGAAATTGAAATAGCTGAAAAAGAGATGCCCGGTTTGATGGCTATCCGGGAGCAATATGCCAGGGAGCAACCACTCAAAGGTGCGCGTATTACCGGTTCATTGCATATGACTATTCAAACTGCCGTGCTGATTGAAACGCTGGTTGCTTTGGGTGCTACTGTACGATGGGCCAGTTGCAATATATTCTCAACTCAGGATCATGCCGCTGCAGCAATTGCTGCATCAGGTGTACCGGTGTATGCATGGAAAGGTGAATCACTTGAAGAATACTGGTGGTGCACCTTGCAGGCTTTGTCATTCCCCGGTGGTTTAGGCCCTCAGTTAATTGTTGATGATGGGGGTGATGCCACTCTATTAGTACATAAAGGTTATGCTGCTGAAAATAATCCTTCATTACTTGAAGCTGATGCTTCTAATGAAGAAGAAGCTGCCATATTCAAAACATTAAAAGAAGCCTATATTCAGGATAATAACCGCTGGCACCGGGTGCTGGAGTCGCTAAAGGGAGTATCGGAAGAAACCACCACAGGCGTTCACCGCTTATACCAAATGGCTGAAGCAGGTGAACTTTTGATCCCTGCTATCAACGTGAATGATTCCGTTACAAAGTCAAAATTTGATAATCTGTATGGATGCCATGAGTCACTGGCCGACGGTATCAAACGTGCAACGGATGTCATGCTGGCTGGTAAAGTAGTAGTTGTACTTGGTTTTGGCGATGTTGGAAAAGGTTGTGCCCGCTCCATGCGTTCATACGGATCAAGGGTTATTGTTACTGAAATAGATCCTATTTGTGCATTGCAGGCAGCTATGGAAGGCTTCGAAGTGAGTACCATGGAAGAAGCGCTGAAGGAAGGTAATATATTCGTATCTGCAACGGGTAACAAAGACGTGATCACTTACGCCTACATGTCGCAAATGAAAGACCAGAGCATTGTTTGCAACATTGGCCATTTTGATAATGAAATTCAGGTTAACAGATTGAATACTGCTCCCGGTGTTAAAAGAATCAACATCAAGCCACAGGTTGACAAATATGTATTTGAAACAGGAAGAGCCATTTTTGTTTTGGCAGAAGGCCGTTTGGTAAACCTGGGTTGTGCAACAGGCCATCCTTCATTTGTAATGAGTAATTCATTCTCCAATCAAACACTCGCTCAGATTGACCTGTGGAAGAATAAATATGAAATAGGTGTTTACCGCTTATCCAAAAAACTGGATGAAGAAGTAGCTCGACTCCACCTGGCAAAATTAGGCGTTAAGCTTACTAAATTATCTCCCGAGCAGGCAGCATATATTGGCGTTCCTATTGAAGGACCCTATAAAGCTGATCACTATAGGTACTAATCAGTAACCCGTAAAACCCGGAACTAACTAACCCACTGCTCTTTAACTAAAGGGCAGTGGGTTAGTTGTATTTATCAATTCTTCATTTTAGTGCCACAATGGTGTTATGGTAATATTATAGGTGTACCCTGATTGTGCCGAGGATATATTAAAGGTGTATCCTGGTTGTGCCATAGATTGTTTGTAGTAGAATAATAAAGATACCACAATTGTACTTTAATTTGACCAAAGACGTTTCAAAGACGTTCCACAGACGTTGCACAGACGTTCCGGAACGTCTGTGCAACGTCTGTGCACCAACTGAGCTGAGGTTGTGGGCAAAAGGAAACTGGATTCCGGAATTAGAGGATACCGGTTTAAGACAGTGAAAAAATTTAGAGGAAAAGAATTTGAAGCCAGACAGAGATTTAGAGACGAAGAGCTTGAAGCCGGAATAAGATTTGGAGAAGAAGGGGTTATGACCGGGCAGAGATCTGGAGAAGTACGGTTTGAGGCCGGTTAGCGATTTGGAGAAGATTAGCTTAAGATCGGGCAGAGATATGGAGAAGACCGGGTTTGAGGCCGGGAAGAGATGCTGCCGGGATTTGGAGGAAACGGATTTTTGATCTGTAGCCTCGTGATTCTAGTTAAATACCCTCAGAACATAGCCGTCATAGCTGGTATGGTATTGTTTCAATGCTATTCCGGAAGGCCCTTCAATAGGGGACCCGTCGGTCAGCAGGAAACGGGATCCGCACACGGTATCCACAGCTATAATACCTGATGATTCCACCATAATTCTTGCTTCGTCAACCAATGGATCATAAGGACAAGCGCGTTCAAAGGCCAGGAATTCTTCATGCTGCGGTCTGTATATAATGATCCCTTTATAACCGCCTGTTGCATAAGCCCATTGCCCGTCGGCTATATAATCGAGGGTGTTTGGATAAAGTTCGAAGTTTACGTATACATAAGGTATCTGTTCAACATCTTCATCTTTATTGCAGGAGTTAAAGAGAAAAAACGATACACAAGATAGCAGGAGCAGATGCTTATATTTTTGCATGATTTGTCATTAAAATTAGTTACCCCGTATCACCCGGGAGTTATTAAATATGCTTGCCCGGTATAGCCGGAGTGTTTTCAAATATAGTTGTCGGATAAATTTGTAAGAGCCTTTTTTAAAAAAGGACATCTACTTTATCAAACGAGTCAATAAAGATAATATTTTTGCAGCAAAACAAAATAATAAACAAAGATCCGTGAATAGTGAAAAGGAACATTACAGTATTTCTATTGGTATTAAGCTTATTCATTTCGGGATCCTGCTCATTATTAAAAAAAACTGAAGAAGAAAAAGCAACAATAGAACAAAAGGAAGCGGAACAATCATTTCAAAAAGATATACAAAAAAGAGAAGTGGCTCATTATAAGATGCAAACTAAAGAAACGAAGAAAATGATGAAGAGAATTAAAAGAGCATCTAAAAAGCTTAATGAACCAAGGCGTTTACTTCGGTAATTTCAAAAGTAAACAGTCAACACCTTTTTTTTTATTATTTCATTGGAAGGCAATCTTTTATATCTTTACTCGCTAAAAAAGGACTTATTTATGGATAATATTCTATATATTATATTAGGTATAGCCTGGTTGGCTTTTACGGTTTATACCAATAAGCAAAAAGCGGATAAAAAGCGTGCCGGTCAAATGCAAAGGCCGCCTGAGCAAGTTGATAGCCCTTCAGAGGAGGCTAATAGTCCTGCACCTGCACGCAACATATTTGAAGAGATTTTTAATGAGCAGTTTCCTGCAATACCTGAAGCTGAACCTGAAATTTATATTCCTGAAGTCGCTGAACCTGCTTTTGGGTCTAAAACTGTAAAGTATCAGGAAAATGAAGCGGAGTCACTTGAAGAAATTAAGCCGGAAATATCGGCAAGTTACTTTGAAGACCGATATAGTAGTGGTTACAAGAATGAAGAATCACATAGAGTTTTACCAAATATTCAAAGAGAGGAGGAAGATGAACTTAAAACAGAATTAATTGAAGAATTTGAACTTAGGAAAGCAATACTTTTCAGTGAAATCCTTAGAGCACCTTATGTGTAAGGGGATTTTTAGAATTGTTCAGTTAAATTCATTTTTTTTGCAGCGTAAAGTAATTTATTAATACCTTTACGCGCTTTTACTGGCACACACATAATTACGTTTATTCTAACATAAAATTTCATTGGTATGATCAGAAATCTTCTACTAACTTTTTGGTTAGTACTGACAGCGAATCTGTTAGTGTTCTCTCAATCGGGAACTCTGAGGGGGAAAGTCGTCGACAAGAATACAAAGGAAGCAATTCCTTTCGTGAATATTGTCGTTGAACTTGGAGGAACACAGGCTGGAGGTACAACATCTGACTTCGATGGTAATTATACTATCAAGCCAATTACCCCTGGTAAGTATGATTTGAAAGCCACCTTTGTAGGTTTTAAACCTGTAATGATTAAAGGCCTTCAAATTAAATCCGACCAGATCACATTTTCAGACATTATGATGGAATCCACTATGGAGGAGCTTCCTACCTTCGAAGTGATCGATTATAAAGTACCTCTGATTGATAAGGACAAAACATCAGTCGGGGCAACCGTAACTTCTGAAGAAATTGCCAAAATGCCTAACCGGTCTGCAAATGCTATTGCAACCACTGTCGGAGGTGTATTCTCTTCTGATGGTGAACGTGGTAGTGTGCGTGGCCAAAGGTCAGAAGGTACCATTATGTATATTGACGGTATCAGGGTTCGTGGTTCATCATCAGTCCCTGAATCTGCTATTGAACAGGTATCAGTGATCCTTTCAGGGGTTCCTGCTCAGTATGGCGATGCTACTGGTGGTATTATCAATGTTACCACTAAAGGACCAAGCCGTGAATTCGGCGCCGGTATTGAACTCCAAACTTCTGAATTCCTTGACGCTTATGGTTATAACCGTGCCGGTTTAAATATGCAAGGACCTCTGATTTGGAGCCGTGATGAAAACAACAAAAAAGTTAGTTCTTTACTGGGTTATTTTATTGCCGGTGAAGTAACTTATAATAAGGATAGTCGTCCATCAGCTGTCGGTTCATATACTGTAAAAGATGATATACTGAGTAGTATTGAAAAGAACCCTCTCCGTTTAACCGGTACAGGTTTTGGTACTTATAATAATTCTAACTTTATCAGAAGATCTGACCTGGAGTATAATAAGGCTAACCTTAATACTGAAAATCTGGATATTAATGCTACGGGCAAATTGGATATCAAGACCGGCCCGAACATCAATCTTTCGGTAGGTGGTTCTATTAATTATACAGATGGTATGGACCGTGATTACTGGAGCTATGCCAACTCAATGTTCAATTATAAAAAGAATCCTCAGATTATCTCCAACACATGGAGGGTTTTTGGTAGGTTCACACAACGTTTCCCTGTTGATCAGCAAAGTAATTCATTCATTAAAAATGTATATTATACCATTCAGGGTGACTATACCAGGTCAACTTTGATCCGTCAGGATCCTGACCATAAAGATAATCTGTTCAATTATGGTTACCTTGGTAAGTTTGAAACCGCTAAAGAAAGATCATTTACTACTGAAAAAGTTTATGACTCTGTAAGTGGTAAAACTGCTTACATCCATAATGGTTTCAGAGATACTGATGTTAAATTTACACAAAGTGGTGTTAATGAAATTACTTCAAATTATACGCGGCAGTATTATGAATTGTATCCTCAATCATTCTACCATAACAATTTGAATAGTATTATTTCAGGTGGTGGTTTGCTCAATGGTATGGAAGGATCTTCGATTTATACTTATTGGGGAAGTCCTGGTACGTTACAGGCTGGTTACAGTCATTCAGATAATGAACAATATTCGCTTAACGCAAATGCATCTGCCGATATAGGTAACCATGCACTGCAGTTCGGTTTTATTTATGAACAGCGTGTTGACCGTTTTTATAATTACGCTCCATCTAACTTATGGGGTTTGATGCGTGGTTTGACTAATTCACATATCGAACAATTGGATGTAACTAATCCAAATGCAGTTTATGTTGACGGTGTATTTATGGATACTATTTACTATGATCGTAAATATGACCAGAATTCACAACGTAACTTTGATATTAGCCTCCGTCAGCGTTTAGGACTTCCTGTTGATGGAACTGACTGGATTGATATTGATTCATATGATATCAACACCCTGACCATCAATTATTATGATGAAAATGGGAAAATGGTTACCAAAGCATTGGATAAAGCTCTATCGATTGACATGTTCAGCCCGGATGAATTGTTCAACAATGGTAATTACTTAGCAGCTTATGGCGGATATACTTATACCGGTAAACGTGTAAAACTTTCTGACAGTCCAAGCTTTGATGATTTCTTCACAAAACAGGATGAAAACGGAATGTACACCCGTGAAATAGCTCCTTTTACTCCTATATATATGGCAGGTTATATTCAGGATAAGTTTGCATTTGACGACCTGATCTTTAATATTGGTATTCGTGTTGACAGGTTTGATGCAAACCAGAAAGTACTTACTGATCCGTATACATTATTTCCTTCAAAAACGGTAGGTGAAGTAACTGATTTAGGGTCACATCCTGCAAATATGGGTAATGACTATGTGGTTTATGTGGATAACTTGACCAATCCTACCGCTGTTATGGGATATCGTGATGGTGATAATTGGTACACTGCTGAAGGTTTGGTTGCAACTGACCCAAGTGTTGAATTAGATGCCGGTAACGGTGTTACCCCTTACTTGGTTGATAAAGGAAATACAACTGTTTCATCAGCAGGTTTCAGTGATTATGAACCTCAGGTTTCAGTGATGCCACGTATTTCTTTCTCTTTCCCGATTTCGGATGAAGCTTTGTTTTTTGCTCATTACGATGTGTTAACTCAAAGGCCTACTTACGCTTTGCGTATGAATCCTCTTGATTATTATTTCCTCGCTATGACTGGAAGCCCAACCGTTAATAATCCAAATCTGAAACCTGAAAAGACCATTGACTATGAATTAGGTTTCCAACAGCGTTTGTCAGGTAGCTCATCTTTGACTTTATCAGGGTACTATCGTGAAATTCGTGATCAGATACAGATTTATCGTTATACTGCTGCTTATCCTAAAACATATTATTCGTATAATAATATTGACTTCTCCACTGTAAAGGGACTTACCGTATCGTATGATATGCGCCGTACCACCAATACCAGGGTAAGAGCAAGTTATACCTTGCAGTTTGCCAATGGTACCGGTTCAGATCCTGACTTTGCAAAAGGACTGATTCAAACAGGTCAACCTAACTTACGTACTTTGTTCCCAATGTCATTTGACCGTAGGCACGCTATCAACCTGATGATTGACTATCGTTATGGTGAAGGCAATGAGTACAACGGTCCGGTTATCAGAAAAACCAAAAAGGACGCTGCAGGCGCTGATGTTGTTAAAACTATTCAGGTGTTGAAGAATACCGGTGTTAACTTTACCATCTTTGGTGGTTCAGGTACTCCATATACCCGTTCAAGTAAGATTGTTCCTTTAAATCAAACAGGTATCATTGAAGGTTCTATTAACGGTTCACGTTTGCCTTGGCAGTTCAGAGTTGATGGTCGTATTGATAAGGACATCAACATTGAATGGAATTCTAAGCGTTCATCTTATCTGAATGTTTACCTTCAGGTATTGAATATTTTTGACTCCAAGAATATTATGAGCGTGTACTCTGCAACAGGTAACGCTGATGATGATGGCTACTTAGCTGCTGCTGAATATCAGAATTTGATCGATGCTCAACTTGATTCTCAGGCTTTCCGTGATTTATATAGTATTCGTATAAACAGCCCGGGTAATTACAGTTCACCTCGTCAGATTCGTCTTGGTTTAATCTTCAATTTTTAATAGGAGATCTGAAAAACTGATAACGACCAAAAATATAAATACAGATTATGAAAAATATATTTCGAATAACATTAGCCGTACTGCTTATAATGCTTTTTGCAGCTCCCGGCTTTGCAGACTATTATAAAGGTGCCGCAGGTAGCAAGTCTTCAGGCCCTATATTAAAGTCTACTGCTGCAGGGTGTTTACCTGGCGCTGGTTTTAAATACCTTGAAGTAAACAATGTTCGTACCCGTATTAACACTGGTGGAGATATGTGGTGGGACTTTGAAGTGGCACAATATGAAATACCAAAAGGATCAGGTAAGACATCTATGTTTTCTGCTGCTCTTTGGATTGGTGGTATTGACGTGAATGATCAGCTTAAATTA
>JBAXYX010000008.1:0-37788 GCA_041670625.1 Lentimicrobiaceae bacterium
AAATGTGCTGTAGAGAAAGATGATACCCCTGAATCCCTTGCTGAAAAGGTACATAAACTGGAGTACGAACATTATCCCAAAGTTATAGCTGATTACCTGCACAAAATATAATTGGTTTGCAGAGTCAATTACTACCAACTTGTGGTTCTGCAAATATTATAGTACCCATATACCGGCATTTAATGGATGAATCACCGGTACCTTCGTGTTGTATCGTAGTTATGGCACTGTTGTAATGATGATTTATCACTCGACCAGCTCGCCGAGGCTATAATCGATGCAACCACATGACACTGTTGCAATGATGATTGATCACCATTGCAACACTTTAGCATAACCCCGTGAAATTATGTGGTATGGATGCGTTACCTGCAACTATCGTGCAACTAATAGATAATAATTTTTCTTGCCCTTTTGAACAAGCAGGTATTTTTCGTTCAACAAGTAACTCTGATCAACGGTTATTTCCTCTGCCAGCTTTTGTTTGTTTAGTTGAATGCCACCATCCTTGAGCATTCTGCGAGCTTCATTCTTTGATGGGAAGATTCCTGATTTCTCAACCAGCAGGTCAACCAAGTTAATTCCCTGTGAAAGAATATCAATGGATAATTCAACTTGGGGTACACCTTCAAAAACAGACAATAAAACCTCTTCAGTCAGTTTCTTAAGAGTTTCGGTAGTTCCTTTACCAAAGAGTATTTCAGAAGCTTCCACTGCTGATAAATAATCAGCTTCAGAATGAATTCGTATAGTCAAATCTTTAGCCAGGGCTTTTTGAAGTACTCTGAGATGAGGTGCCTGAGCATGTTCAGCAATCATCTGTTCAATGTCATCTTTACCGTATAGGGTAAAGATTTTGATATATTTTTCAGCATCGACATCAGAAGTATTAAGCCAGAACTGGTAGAATTTATAAGGCGTAGTACGGGCAGGGTCAAGCCATATATTGCCTGATTCGGTTTTACCAAACTTACCGCCATCAGCTTTGGTGATCAACGGACAGGTGAGGGCAAAAGCTTCGCCACCTGCTTTGCGGCGTATAAGTTCAGTACCGGTTGTGATATTCCCCCATTGGTCAGAACCGCCCATTTGGAGTTTACAGTTGTAATTTTGGTATAAATGAAAAAAGTCATAACCCTGAACCAACTGATAAGTGAATTCAGTAAATGACATTCCATCACCGGTTTCACCTGATAAACGTTTCTTCACGGAATCTTTGGCCATCATATAATTGACCGTAATGTGCTTACCAACATCACGAATGAAATTCAGGAACGAAAACTCCTTCATCCAGTCGTAATTATTAACCGCAATAGCGCTATTGGGCAATGAATTATCAAAATCAAGAAGGCGGGAAATCTGGTTGGTCAGTGCTTGTTGATTTTTACGTAAAGTAGCTTCATCAAGCAGGTTACGTTCTTCCGACTTGCCTGAGGGGTCGCCAATCATTCCGGTAGCCCCGCCAATCAGCACGATGGGTTTATGTCCGCTAAGCTGAAGATGTTTGAGCATCATGATACCCACAAGATGACCGATATGGAGTGAATCAGCGGTAGGATCAATACCTACATAGGCTGACACCATTTCCTTTGAAAGCATTTCTTCCGTGCCGGGCATCAAGTCATGAATCATTCCTCTCCAGCGTAGTTCCTCAATAAAATTCATACAACTATATATTTACTCGCGTTTAAGCTTATTATTTAACGTTGCAAAGTTAGGGAATTATATGCCATCATGCATTCCATAATCAAGTAAGTAAAACCAAGGGGCGGTGAACCATTCAGGTTGTGATGATGTGTGTATCAGGCTTTATTGAAATATGCAAGATCTGAAGTTGATGCATAGAGCAGATTATTGAGGACTGTGAAGTGGCTTGAACTGATATATTGACAATAGATGGAATAACCTAAAGAGACGTATAGTAAAGATTATGTTGATGATTTATTGAGATTAAAAGAAATCAATACACAGGTAAACTTGTTATTTAATAAATTTGCATGATGATATTAGTTACAGGCGCCACCGGTTTAGTAGGCTCAAATTTGCTCTATTCATTACTCTTGTCAGGACAACAGGTAAGAGCGCTATTACACAATGTTGACAACATAAAATTGACAAGGCGCATCTTTAAAAGTTATGGCAGTGATGCTGAAGCCATGCTCGAAAGGGTAGAATGGGTTCAGGGAGATGTCCTGGATACCATGGCTTTATATGAAGCAATGAAAGGAGTAGACCGTGTTTATCATTGTGCAGCCATAGTATCCTTTGACACATCGGACAGGGAGCAGATGATGAAGGTAAATGTTGAAGGTACCTCTAATGTGGTAAATGCAGCGCTTGAAGCAAAGGTTAGTAAACTTTGTTATGTAAGCTCCATAGCTGCTCTTGGCCGAACAGATGACAGTGATTTAATAGATGAGAACTCCGAATGGACGGACAGTAAATTAAACTCGTGGTATTCAAAAAGCAAACACAAGGCTGAACGCGAGGTATGGAGAGCAAGTGCTGAAGGGTTACCTGTTGTAATAGTTAATCCCGCAATAATATTTGGATACGGGAATCCCGAAAAGGGTAGTAGCCGAATGTTTTCGACTGTTCATAAAATATCACGTTTTTACGGAAAAGGAATCAACGGTTTTGTAGACGTTCAGGATGTGGTGAAGGCCATGATTAATTTGATGGATAGTGAAATCAGAGATGAGCGTTTTGTAGTTTCAGCCGGTAATTTTACTTATAAACAGATATTTAGCTGGATTGCTGAAGGATTTGGTAAACCGGCACCAATAATAGCGATTCCTGATTTTGTGCTTGGTGTTGTATGGAGGTTTGAAGCTTTAAGGTCATTGCTTACAGGTGATAAACCATTAATATCGCGCGAAACTTCGAACACATCAAAGAACAATTTCTATTATTCAACTGACAAGTTGATTAGTAAAATGGGATTTCAATACAAACCCATGGAGCAAACTATCAAATTGATTTGTAGATTAATGGAAGATGAAGTAAAAGGGAAAGGTTGAATCGCTTATTCCAATGAGTTACATATTGGATTTAGGTACAATATGGGACATCTACCATCAGGATACACGTAATATTGAAGCAAAGTATCACTATATCAAGTAGAGTGATGTAAAAAGAAGACGCATTACTTTAAAGCAAGGGTTTTATAATGTTCATACCTGTCCATTACATCTATAACAAATTGGTGTGTTTCCTTACCGCTGATTCTTCCGTGTTTCACAATAGAATCATTGTAATACTGAGGTTGCGATTTAGCTAACAGGAAATACTCCACATTGTCAAACCATACTTCAGGATTCTTATTATACTTATCAGTCAGGTTTATAGCGTCAATAATATGAGCCAAACCAATATTATATGCAGCGAGAACGAATTTTTGACGTTCATTATCATTAGGCACAAGATTGCTAAGCCTTTTATCCAGGTAATTAAGCAGGCGAATACCGGCAGCTATCTGTTCATTAGCAGTTGAACCGGTATGTGCTCCGAACCTGGAGGCTGTGGAAGGCATTAATTGCATGATCCCAAAAGCACCTCTATATGATGTTGCGTTCGTTTTAAATCGGGATTCCTGGTAGATCAATGCAGAGACCAGACGCCAATCCCATCCAATCTTTTTGCTCATTTCACGTACTACCTGGTCATAATCAGATATAGATGACTTTGGCAAAGGCTTACCTAAGGCAAGGCTGATCATGCGTGGATTCCTGCAGTATTTAGCCTGAGTTTTTTTTAAAAACTTATTTTCTTGTTGTGCTTCGATCCAATTATTAGCTTCTTCCAGTAAATTGATAGAGCCTTTGCGGACAATCCATGAAATTTCAATAGCCGGGCTTACCCGGGTATGAGCATCAAGATTGGAATAGGAATACAGCATTGCTTTGGCTGTATTTTCATACGCGATACAATATCCCACATTCCCTTTTGACACCTCTTGGATCAGGCTGGTCACCGGTATGGACCTCTCAACATCAAGGTTTATCTGGTTATTGGTTGAGTGCTGAATGTCGCTTAAATAATACTGAACTTGCTTATTGGCCGATAATGTAATCGTTTTGTCTTTCAGGCCGGAGGTTGAAGTAACCAATTGGTCATTAATTTTCGACAAATTGGGCGTTTTGAGCCAGCGATCAGGCTTTTTCTGCACCAATACCTGATAATCGGAATAAAGCGGATTGGAATAAATCAGGTTGTAATTATGTAAACTAATTCTGGGTAAATCCATTGCAATAATGTCTACCTTACGTTGTTGAAGGTATTGTATTGCTTTAAAAGCGTCAGGTTCTACTATTATTTTTAGTGATACTCCCAGATAATCGGCAAACTTTTTCAGTAAATCATACTGTAATCCATGCGACTCGCCATTGTAGCTAAAATAATTAAAAGAATTATCATCAGTAAGCGCAACAAGAGTTCCCCTGGCTTTAATATCTTTTAAAAGACCTCCTGTATGCCCGTTTTGGAGCAGTAGTTGATCACTCGAAAAAGAACAGGATTCGGGAATCAATAGAATAAACAGTACAATTATACCTGAAGACAAATATTTAATCAGTTTTTTGTACATTATTTCTGATTTGGTTAATAAATAGGTCAGGGCTAGATAAAGATAGTAATGGCAAAAGCCTTTGACCGTTATTTTCTAAAATTGTTGCGACACATCAGGATGCAATATCCGTTAAATCATGTGCCATAAGTCAAAGCAACAATAGAATAAAGATGTTTAACACTTTCAAAGTGATTTTGTTTAAAAGCACTAAACCCCTGTAACATTATAAGACTGCGAAGATATGATATAAAGCTGTCATATCCTAACCTGATAACAAAATTTAACAAATGAAAACAATGTCAGGCATTTACCAAGGTATAGGAAATGATCTTCAATGGGTGTTGGAACTCTGGTTAAAACCAGCTCTGGTCGCAAAAAAAATACTACTTTCACACTACGATGATATGAGAAGATAATAATACCTTCTATTTATCTATGAATTCAAAAGAAAGCAGAATAGCCTGCACTTCTTTTAAGAATTGAGCTTTATCGACATTGGGTGCATAAACAAAGCCATCCAGTGCTATGACCATGTTGTTTTTCTTGTCAACGAAAGTATAGTTAATAAAAGGCCCTCCCATAAAGTCGCCTTCAGTTTCCCAAAGACCGCGTGTTTCAACGGCATACTGATTCTTCAAACTCAGCGTACGGGTAACCGGTTTAATCTCATGGTTGGATATAATCATATAGGAACTATCACTTGGACCGGGTACATATAACCGTGTAAACTGGTTGCGGACTGATTGTATTTTACGGGGATTATAGGCTAGAGTATCTGTAAAAGGGTATGAATAAATCAATATACCCTGACTCATAGTAGTTGCTTCACGACGAAGCCATATAAAGTTATCTTTATTTACAGCCAGGTAATAATCGGCAGGAATATTTAAAGAAATATGGAACTTTTTACTGACTGCTTCAATTGACTTAATATTATGCGACTTAGAGTAGAGATTTTGCAAACGTTTAATCTCTGCATTTTCATAAAGGTTAAAGATTTCTTTTTGTTTTGCTTTAAAAGTAGCTTTAAGCATTTCAATGCTGGGAGCGGTAATTTTAACTACCCGTTGAGGAGCAGCCCAAACATCATAACCTATTTCAACTTTTTCTTTGGTTAATGAACTGTCTATAGCAATAGCTAATATATTACGATGTGTTTCAAACAAACGGCCAAACTCACTGAGGTTAATCTGAACCAGTGTATATAAGGGTTCAGGTTGTGGCAATCCGGCACGGAAACTGCTGAAATAGTTACGGATGGTATCACCGAGAGAAGTCTTCCAGAGGTTGTTTTCAGCTACAACAACAATTTCTGAAGAACTTCCTTTAGATGCTGCTTTAGCAGGAGCCTTATCACTTGAACATGCAAAGAATCCAACAGAAGGCAATAACATCAACAGAGCTAAAAAAATTCTCTTAATCCCTTGCATAGTAATTGTATTAGATAGTTTAATAATTGGCAATAAATTAGTTTATTAAGAAACTACAGCAACTTTAATTTTCTGACCAGGTATAATAGACTTTTCATTGAGGATATTGTTGAGCTTTTTGATTTCTTCAACAGAGCATCCTTGATGTTTTTGCGCTATAGTCCACAAAGTATCACCACGCTGAACGGTATAATATACTATATTACTGCGTTTTGATGATTTAGTAGCCGGTTTGTTTTCAGCCAATTGCGTTTCAGGAATTTCAACAGCTTCATTTTTACCAACAATAAGGTTATCACCCGGGTGAATTACTGACCCTGTGAGATTATTCCATTGACGAATATCATTAACAGAAACTTTGTTTTTTGATGCAATCATACTAAGTGTTTCACCTGACTTTACTTTATGGTAGGTGTTTTCAGTCTGGTTTACAGATTTATCTTTAGAGCTGGAAGTATCTAATGCAGCAATAGCTACTTCAGATTTCTTTGGTTCAGTTACTTTAGTTTCTTTAGATTTAGCAACAGGTTTAGCAGCAGGTTTTTCTGATTGCGCAAACTGTTGTTCTATTTGGCGTTCAGGTCTTACAACCAACCTTTGCCCAACATCCAACCTGGTAGATCTCAAATGATTCCACTTTTTTAACTCTGGTACCGAGCAATGGTATTTTTCAGAAATAAGGCCCAGGTTTTCACCACGTTTTACCTTGTGATATTCAGCCTGAGTAACTGTTTTCATCATAGTGAACATTTGCTCTTTCTCCAGGGTCTTCTGAGCACGCGATGCATATAATAGCGCTTCGTTGTTAACAAAATCAGGAATATACTTTTTAGGTAGCATGAGTGTATAAACACTTCCATGTGTAGCCGGAATAACTCCTGACTTATAAGAAGGATTCAGAAATTGCAATTCATCTACAGGCACTTTGATGAGATCAGATATTTGGTTAAAAGTCAGAAAATCTTTTACAGTTACTGAATCCAGTTCATAATGATGGAACCGGGGCGTAACAGGACGAAGATTATGTTCAGCGGCATATGACATAACATACGTAACGCCAATAAATGCCGGCACATAACTGCGGGTTTCAAGAGGCAGGAAAGGACGTATTTGCCAAAAATTCATTTTACCTCCTGAGCGGCGGATTGCTTTATTAACATTTCCGGCGCCTGAATTATATGCTGCCAATACAAGTAACCAATCGTTGTACATCTTATAAAGATCAGACATGTGTTCACAGGCAGCAATGGTGGAACGTAATGGATCACGACGGTCATCAGTAAAAGAAGTAACTTTGAGGTTATACATTTTACCGGTAGCATACATAAACTGCCATAATCCCGTTGCTCCGACTCTGGAGTGGGCTTCAGGGTTTAAAGCGGACTCAACAATGGCGAGGTATTTAAGTTCAAGAGGCATGTTGAATCTATCCAACTGCTCTTCAAACATAGGGAAGTAAATTTGTGCCAGTCCCATTGCTCTTTGAGTAAGAGCTCTTTTCCTAACAGCATATAGTTCAATATAATCTTTTACATACTGGTTGTAAGTAAGGTCAATAGGTGTGGCTGCGTCTAATTTTTTGAGTCGTTGAGCATATACAGAATCAGCATACACAGGTACAAATCCATTAGAAAAGCCAAAAACGTTTTCTAGTTCTGCATCAGAAGCGCATTCATATCCCTTAAAGTATTTGAGGTTTGCCAGACTATCAAGTGCAGCAATAATAAAATCATCTTTAATAAATTCGGTTTCTTTAGAAGCAGTATCAACTTTTTGTTTCATCTGACCAAAAGAAACAACGGATGGAAAGAACAACAGGAAACCTAAAAGGAGTAAAAAGAGATTTTTTTTCATCGTTTAAATTTTTGAGCTTTTAAGGCTTTATGTCTAAACACTTCTTACCTATAAAACCAGATTTAAATAAAGCTACGTCTAAATTTCTTATAGAAAATGATTAGTTGCTACCCGATTGCAACTGTGTTATTTGCAAAAATAACTTTAATTGGTTGTAAAGTTAAAATATTTTAACGTTTTTTGGTATTTCTTTTCGAACAAAAGGACAATTTAATAATTGTCGACCTGAAATACTCATGTTTTAAGGGAAGGAAAGGGTATAAAAAAAGGTGATTAAAATTATTAATCACCTTTTTCAACATTCAAGATTTTTTATCCGGCAAGTGTAAACTTGATAGGCATGTTAAATTGAACACGAACAGGTTTACCCCTTTGTTTACCAGGATGCCATTTAGGCATTGCCTTAATAACGCGGACTGCTTCTTCATCGCAACCACCGCCAATACCTCTAAGTACTCTAACATCAGTTACAGCCCCTGTGCGTTCTACAACGAAGGTAACATAAACAGTACCCTGGATTCCACTTTCTCTTGCCATTTGAGGATAAACGATATTATCCTGCAAGAATTGGATACGAGCAATGTCACCACCGGGATAAGAAGGAGATTCTTCAACAACGGTAAAGATTTCAGCTTCCACAACTTCTTCTTCTTCAACAACTGTTGGAGGTGTGTAGGCTTCAATCTGGGTTAATTGAGAAGCTTCGGCATCAATAATTAGGTCTTCAGTCACTTCCACTTCATCCGAAACAATATGAATAAGTGTGGTTTGTGCCGGAGGGGCAGCCATTGGAGGCGGTTTATTCTGTTGAGTAATTTCAACCATTTCTTCCTGCACCTGTTGAACTTGCCTTGTGCCCATCTCAACCTGCTTTACATCGTAAGTCTTCCATTCGAAAGCTACGAGCATTGCAGCCAAGGCAATGATAAAGCCAATCTGAACAAAATATGCTTTTTTCCTTTCCAGGTCAGCTTTCTGTGATTTTTTTGCTTCCATATTGTTAAGTAATAGTTGGGTTGTTATACCATTAATCATCCCTCTACGGAGGAGGGTGCTAAATTACTGAATTTATTAATCAAATACAATTTTATTTTTCTTCTATCAATGGAACAGAAAAACAGAATAATTATTGCAGTTTGAATAAAAAAGCCTCAGATGGCACCTTAAATAATCAGCAGAAAAATTCCCAACAGGTTTTTTAATTATGCACCAACATGCTCAGTATATGCTTTTGCATCAAGCAAATCATTTATCTGTGCAATGTCTTGAACTCTTACTTTTACAATCCAGCCTTCCCCATAAGGATCTTTGTTTATAAGTTCAGGAGAGCTGTTCAGGTTTTCATTAAATTCAAGAACTTCGGCAGTAATCGGCATAAATAAATCACTGACAGTTTTAACTGCTTCAATAGTTCCAAAGGTTTCACCTTCTTCCAGAACTTCACCTACAGTTTCTACTTCAATGAAAACGATATCACCTAATTCACTTTGAGCGAAATCAGTAACTCCAACTAAAGCAGTTTCGCCTTCGAGTTTTATCCATTCGTGATCTTTTGTGTACTTCAGGTCGACAGGGATGTTCATTTTGCTAAATTTTATAATGATAAATAATTGACAAAATTAAGAAAACCTCTTATTCAAGCATCACATTTCATAATTTTCTTGAAAAAGATTATTAATTACTGAGCTAAGGTAAAGCGTAAACTTACACCTGCATTGGTCGTTGAATTATAAAACTGGTTAGAAACAAAGGGGTTAGTTATGGTTTTGTCAAAGAATAGCCTGATATTAAATCGTTGGTTGATTACGTAATCGGCTGATGAGTTAATTGACACCACCCTGTTTCCTACTGATATCTGGTTAATGGCTTCATCAAGTCTTCGTAGTATCGTTTTATTTTCTCGTATAGAAAGGTCCATTTTTATGTTCAAGTCACTCTTTAATTGCTGTTTACGACCCCCACTTGATAGATTAAGCTTAACATCTTTAAACCTATAACCTAATCCAACCACAACTTCGTTACTGGCAACTTCAGTCAGTTGGTTGTTAACAAAACTCAGAGACAGTGTTCGTGATTTCTTAAATTCAAAGTTTGAGAGAAGACTATTGTTCCAGGTCATGTCCAGTTTAAATAGTGGTGAAAATTGTTCAGAAAGAGTCACTACATCAATACGGTTTTCTGGTACGAAGTTACCTGCATCATCAAGAGTAGGCATACCTAATTTATCAAGATAATTGATATTATAGGTGTATGATCCCACTGCATAAGTTGAACGGTATGAATGACTGATGTTGACCTGTTTGAAGTATCTTTTCAGGAATTCATTCTTTGACAGGCCTGTATAGGTAAACCTCCAGTTAGGAACAGGAATTTTTGGGAAAGCAGTTAAGCCTATTGAAGTAGCTGACCTGCCGGTATAAGCAGCAAGGAAAGCAGGAATAAGTACTTCTTGTGAGCTCGGCCCATAGCCTTCAGGGTAGCCTGTACTTTCATTAATACCTGATGATGAAGATTTTGCTGCACTTAAACGGGCGGCTATTATTCTACGGTTTGATTTGAATTCTTCAAATGTTGGTGACACATTATCATCATCATCCTTGGTGAATGCTGTCTTCCACGACATGAAAGAAATACTGAAAGAACCTCGTTTCTGCAACCCGCTGTAGCCAAAATCAAGTAGTGCAGAGTCATACTTATAGTATTCCGAATTAGAAGATGATTCTGTTTTATCAGCAGTAAATTCTATGCGGAACTCCTGGAACGGTTCATAAGTAGCCCTGCCGGTGAAGTTTTTAGTGAGTTGGGAAGTATAAGCTGTATTAAGCAATGTACTGGTTGTAAGCCATCCGTTACTTGATGCCATGTCTCTGATATCTTCCTGGCTTCCGAATACGAAACCTAACCCCGGAGCCATATCACTCAATCTGTTGCCTATCAGTTGAGGTGTCGGAGTAAAGCCCGGCAGTGATAATCCGTTAGATTCAGAATAAGTAAATTGAACATCCTTGAAACCGGTAACAATCTTAATAGCTCCAATTCCTATTGCTTTAGCCACTGTAGCTGCTTTATCTTTCTTGGTAGTATCCTGAGCTTGTTCAGCTACTTCCTTTTCTTTAGGTTGGTCAGGTGCAAATCGTCGATTACCGGGACCTGTCTGCTTATTTGCAGCCGTTCCCTTTTGATTTAATTTACGGAGGAAACCTACTTTGTTGTATAGATTAGTCAGGCGGGCATTCCCGTTTAAATTGACAGTGTTGGAATTCTGAATAGTATTACCCATTGTTTCCTGAATAGATCTCGGGGAAGCAGTCCATCGGTAGGTACTGGTATACCTTGCATTAACAGTTACCCAATTGAGTATTGGAATTTTGTTGATTGGCAACACATAATTAACGTTCATATTTTGTGAAAACGTGTTCATAGTACCAAAGTTCATTACTTCATTCCATATTTTTTCTTTTCTTGCTTCATAAGAACTTGAGTCTTTATCAACGAGTCCAGGAGGTTCCTTAATATACGCGTTAGCATTAGCCTGATACTCCAGTTTGAGGGATTGGGCCAGGTCATACTTCAGATCATAAATTCTATTCCAATCCCATGATTTAGTACAAGTGGGTTCTAAAATAATGAGTGCATCGCTCTTGTTGCGTAATAGTCTCTCGCTGTACTGTCTGTTCATATCAGTACGGAATGAGAATATTTTAGGAAGATAATAGAAGTTGAAATCCTTAATCAAAGAGAAAGATTTACCCTGAAGAACTTTAACATTTTGAAACGGCTTTACAGGTTTTGGGTTATTGAGAAAATTATAACCTACACCTCCGCGGTATTGCTTTGTAGTTTGGTATTCTATATCAATATCACGTTGGTATATTTCAGTATATGCATAAGTAAAATCGAAGTTTTCAATATCATAGATCTTTGATTTAGTAGCTTTCCCGACCTTCTCCTTACGGACGTTCACGAAGTTAATATTGGTACGCTTAGTAATTTCCTGTGTTTTATTCTTTATGGAGTCCTGTTCATCATTATTGAGTCCGGATATCTGATCTTTATATAGAATATCAGGGTCAAGGGGGTTATATTTAGGAGTCAGTCTGGTTTCAGAATAGTCAATATGCATAGGAATTTTTATACCACTTTTTTCAGGGAAGAACTTACCTAATTGGATATTTGAAGCAACATCAAACTGACTGATAGCTTCCTGCTGACGTTCGTTCACAGTTTCAGCGATACTACCAAAGCCGGGAGTTGAGTAAGCACCTGACACGACCAGGTTACCCAGATCAGCAAGGTTGGCAGCCATACGTGCATTAGAGGCAAAACCGCTCTTTTCATCAAAATCAGTTAGCCGGAGTTCATTAATCCAAATTTCAGCACATTTAGCTTCGCCATCATCAAGATCAGTAATAGTTTGCTTCTTAGGATTGCGTACACCAATCATGAATGCTTTTATATCGCTTAAGCTTGGTGATCCTACAACGGTAATGAGGTTATTGCCATCATATACTTCAAAAGGAGTAAGTACGGTAATATTTGAACCCGGCCTACCCATTTCATCATTACGCCGTTGTTTAGTGTCAACCAGTTTTTGCAGTTCAATGTCCATTTCATTAGCAAGTGGCCAAACGGCCCTGTCAATGTAATCACCTGTTGTGCCCCATGGTGTAAATTCTACAGGTAGTTCATATTCATAGTAATTTTCAGTAAAGTCTGATCCGATACGAATAAATACAGTCAGATCGCCAGTAGTAAGTTCTTGTTGTTCAATAGATTTCTCAGCATGAACATACATCTTCAACCTTTTATATTGCCTGAAATCGAAATCAGTAGTTTTGTAAGTTCCTCGGGCATCACCATCAATCAGGTCACATACTTTAATGGTCATTGCTTGTTCATTCATCCTTTGATAGTTAGTAGTACCCACATTGATTTCTTGCTGTATATCCGGTGGTATAACATAATTAACAGGTTCCCTGCCTTTGTTTTCATCAGTATTAACTGACGATATGTCAAATGTTGTGGAGCTTTGATTAGGATCGGGAATATATTCACCCGGTTGCAGAAGATTATCATAGTATTTGCGCCATTCACCGCGAACCAGGTCAAGGGTGGCAAACCTCAATACTATGGGTTGATCAAAATTCTTAAGGAACATACGCATAAACCGTATGCTTTTATAATCCTGAATATTTCCGATCACTTTATCAGGGCTCTGAACAGGTATTTTAAACTGGAACCATTTAACACTGCCTGATTTTCCATTCTCTAAATCAATTCCATTAGCTTCCTGAATATCGGTAATATAATTTTCACCCACATTCATGTGATCAGGATGTAACTTTACACGGTATTGGAAATACCTTTCCTGTTCGCTCAATGTATTATCACCATTAATATCTTCTCTGTTAGGCAGGGTGGTAGCATTAGTTTTATATTTCTCAGCTGATTGTTCGGTAGCAGGAGAATTACCTTCCGTTCCACAATATAGCTTATATCGTTGAACGATGCTACTATATTTTGGATCATTGTCATAATCGTCGCCTCTGAAGAAATGATAATTATCACCCGAAGGGTCATTAATAGCATTTTGATAAGCGGCAGAGGCTGTACCATATTGGTTTGCTATTTTTTGAATGTAGGTTTCATCATAAAATGAAAGTTCATCGGCATCCCCTATTCCATCATATCCAACATCCTGAAAAGGGCGCCCTGCTACATCACTGTCAAATGCATTAACTAGAGCTTGCAGCGTAGGCACGCGTCCCCAAATTGTTGTATCAACGTTGGTTACTTCAGCACTGGTAGGTAAACCGTTCTCATAACTCTTTCGGCCATCAGGCAAAATATCCTCTGAAATATCTCCAAGGTTAAAATACAAATCTCCTCCTGATTTTATGATGTCTTCAGTAAAAGGATCCATCATCCAGAATTCAATATATTCAACATTAGCTGCCTCAAAGTCGGTTTGTTCAATTTTACGCATGATACCTCCCCAACGTGAATCAGGGTCAATCAATGATCCATCCTCATTTAATCCTGAAGAAGTACCACCAGGCAATACATCAAAATTATAAGGCCCTCTTTCAGAAGGGAAGTATGATAAGTTGAGTGCTCTGACTTGCGTAGACACACTGGCGTTAATTTGATCCATATTAGGGAACACTTCGCTTTCAGAAATATAACGTACTGAGTTTTTGGAGAGTTCATCCTTACTTATGTTTTTAGGCCTGAGTGTAGTATAATCGTCATAGAATAAATTATCAATAATATACCAGCTTAATAAAGCTCTGTTGTAACCAGTTGTAAGCCCGCCACCCACAACTGCTTCAGGGAACATATCACGGGTAGTTTGTCCTCGAGGTATACTTGCTAAATACCAAGCTTCCACATTAGTAAGATTAATAGATGATTTGCTGCCTTCGAAGTCATCAATGTATGAAGTCCCTGATTTACCTACTGCTTTTGAATGACCGGGAATAAAATGAGCAAACTCTCCATTAAACTGTAATTTTGAAGCTGTTTTTGTGCTGTAGAAAGGTAGCTTATCAATCATCCGGGTAAGCCAAAGCGACTCGGTTTGATAGTCAAAGTTCATCCCCCACATCGTATTTGAAATAGGCTCCTGGTTATAGTTAGTCTTTTGGGTCAATGGCCTTTCATGCAAGTTTAGCAAAGTAGCACCCAGCAGGAACTTATCACTTACCTTGTAATCAACATGTCCACCCAGCATGGTTTGCTTTTGCAGATTAAAAGTAGCATTGTTTTCAAGTGAAATATTAATAGGGGTACCTGAATTGAGGATACCTTCATTGATTATCTTAACTCTTCCCAATGTATAGTCAACCGTATAGTCAACATTTTCAACCAGTGGAACGCCTCCTGCAGTAACCTTTACTGATCCTTGGGGCACATTGAGGGCATTAAGCGATATTTCAGAACCTGATTCTGATTTATATTTTCCTTCAATGAGATACCGGTTTTTATCAGGATACTGCTCTGCACCGCTTTTAGTAAGGGTATACAGCGAGTCATAGACATATTTATTGGCAAGGTCGTTATTATTAAGCTTGTTTCTTAAATAGCTGCCGAATGGCTCACGGACTGTGAAAAAGATCCTGCCATTTGATGTTTGAATAGTTCCTCCCTGGGTCGCAGCGTTATCTATAAAGTCGAATGTGCCATCATGAGGAGGATTACGTTGTTGATCCAGGTTATCAAAGTTGAATACCCTGATCAGTGGGACACCTGCAATTCCTTCAGGTCCATCAGTAAAATAGCCGGTAGGTACAGTACTTTCATTGCCTGAGTATAGAATGTTTAGGATAAAGTCATTTTGGTTAAGTTGGAATGCGCCGATGTTATATACGTTCTTCATCATCAAGTCCCACATCGGGAGCTGAGTATTAACTGCTGTACTTTTAAGAAGTTTAACCATCAGGGATGAAGGAGTAGTAATTCCCTGGTCAGAGAACTCACCAACCTGGTATATTTTATCCTCACCAATTACCGTATACTGGTACGCAACTGCCAGAACCTGGTCAGAGTTAATAGCAGCAGTCAGGGAAATAAATCCCAGTTTGGAGTTGTACGTAAACTCACTGGAATTAAGTTTTCGTGCATTTTCAACTTTATCAAAGTCAGTTCCTGATATAAACCCGAAAGGAGAGCCTGAAAGATAATCAGTAACCTTATTGATATTTCTTATAGTTGCGGTATCAAATTTGTCTAAAAGTAAATTCGAGTTATTATCCGGATACCGATATTCATATTCAAGATTCGGATGAATAGTAGTATTATAAGGATTACGTTCACCAAGATCCATGAAAGCAACAATGTTTCGGTTTTCAGTAATAGCTGCCCCGATGTTGGTTACCCATACTTCAATTTTAGTGATGTTTATATTGGAATTGACAATTGGCAAGGTGCTTAAAGCATTATCATAGTTTTCAGCGAAGTACTGTGACAGGAAGAAGTGCCTGTTTTCTTCATAATCAAGTGCGGTAACGCTGAATTCACTAGTTTGAGCCCCTCCCTCCACAGTGATGTTTGAGGTTTCACTTTTTTGTTGTGAGAATACAGCAGTTACCGTAGCTTTACCAAACTGCATTTGTGTTTTAAGGCCGAACAGGCTTTGGCTACCTGTGATAAGCGTACTCGTAAGAGGGAATGTAATATCACCGGCCTCTAAAAGTTTAATAATTTCATCCTCTTTACCTTCATATTTGAGCTTGAGTTTATTCTCAAAGTCAAAGGTAGCCTCCGTGTTGTAATTGGTATTAAACTCAATTTTATCGCCAATCTTTGCCATCACACTCATTTGAATTCTCTGCTGGAAATCAAAATTTGTTGTACGGCGTTGTCGAGTGTCAAGAGCGGGGTCATCACGACGGTTGGATAAAATACCGAAGGTAACTTCAGCACTACCTTGAGGGCGGATATCAATAGTATTTCCACCGAATATACGATCAAATGCTTCGCCACCAATATGAATCTGCGGTATAATACCTGTTCGTTCAGCAGCACCAGCACCTACAGCACGTTCACGCCAGTATGATTGGAGGGAGCGCTGCATATCAAGTTCTTTGTACTCATCCATGGTATAGCTCCATGGGGAAGAAATATTCAGATTACCTGCTTTTTTGGTATAAGTATAGGTATTGGTTATCGGATCATAGATAAGTTCATCCGTAAAATTAGAAGGGCTACCGAGGAAAAGTTTGTTTTGTTCATTTGTTGAAGGTAATTCACCGGGTTGTGGCGTAGGAAGAGGATATGGCGGTTCTCCTCCGGGCAGTGTTGTATCAGGTGGGGTGTATTGGCTTAGTATCCTGTCGGGTGATGCCGAATTTACAGGTGTTACAAAGATACCTGATATCAGGGTAACAACAAAAAGCAGTACAAATGTTCGTAATACGTATTTAATTGTATGCTCCAAGGAATGTTGGTGTTTAATATTGGAAAATAACAGTAAACTGTTGTATTTATTACATAATTTTTAAAGCATTCTTAATTAACTGTTCAACTGAAATAGACGATCCTTCATCCTGGAGGATTGTATCAACAGTTTTTTCAGCAAGGGTTTTGTTAAAACCAAGCAAGGTTAATGCTGATAACGCCTCTTCCTTATTCGTATTGTGTATTGTTCCCAAAAATTCTTTTATCCCTGTGTCCTTAACCAGCTTATCTTTTAAGTCAATAACAATCCGTTGGGCCGTTTTTCCTCCAATCCCTTTTACCCTTTGAAGCATAGGAACATTTCCACTGGTAATGGCTTCCGATACATCATGAGGACTCAATGACGACAGTATGAGTCGGGCTGTATTGGCACCTACTCCTGAAACAGATATCAAATGACGGAAAAGCACCCGCTCACCTTCAGTTGCAAAACCATACAACACATGAGCATCTTCTTTTACTACCAGGTGAGTAAATAACCTGCAGGTTCCCTTTTCCTTTATCAATGAATAAGTGGAAAGTGAAATGGAGATATTATAGCCAATACCTCCGCAATTCAGCACTGCTGTTGCAGGGTTCAATGAGTCAATAATGCCTTCGATAAATGCGTACATATATATCCAAAATCTCTTAACCGACAAAAATAGAGATAATTATTCAATGGTCAGTATATTTATAAAGGCAAATAGTTAAAATGACAAAATCAAAATCAAAATGGCTTAACTTTACCAACGAAAACTTTAAAAGTTCTAACTATTTATGAATAGTACTTTCAGGAATGAATGAATGAAGATTTCATTGAGAATAGTAACATTTCCAAACCCCTGATACGATTATGAAAAAAATCCTCACCTTTATTATTTTAGTTCTTGGTATTAATGGTGCATCAGCTCAACCATGGTTTGATATTGGTATCAAAGGGGGCATTGGAACCTCCTTTATGTATAACAAGCAGATATTTGATGAACAGCAAATAACCCATAAGTTTAAACTGGGTAATACGTATGGTGCTAAACTTGGTTTCAACTTTGTTCAGGAGCATCAAATTACATTTGATATAATGCAAACATCCTATACGCAGGGCTTTACTTATACCAATGCCGGAACAGAAGCAAACCGGCAATATAATTTAAAAGGACTCGACCTGCTGTTAATGTATCGTACAAACAGGAAAGGAACATATTTTGAAATAGGACCACAATGGACCACTGTTTCAAGTGTTAAGTATACTGATGACGGAGGTTATTTCCTCACGCCCTACACTTTTGAACAGGTTATAAATAAAAAGAACTTTGGTATAGCTTTAGGTTTTGGTGGTTATGCTTTTGGAACTGATAATTTTGGCGTTACTACCGGCCTCAGGATAAATTACATATTAAGTGACCTTATCAACGACAGAGGCAAGCAAGTCAATTTCCCCATACTTCAGCCAAATGAAGAATCTGATCCGACACACAACCTGGGCGTTATGTTCATAGTTGAAATGAATTATGATTTCGGATATCTGGTAAGCTCACGATGTGGAAAGCGTACCAAACTTTTCGTATTTTAACCAGCAAGGTAGCTAATTCCTGATATTGTTGTTTATTAGAAGGCCTATTCATATTTTTTCAATGTCTGAACTTTTTGATCTGTATGTTTGTTAAAAAGTACGGTTGGTTCTTTGACGATTTTCCGCAACATCTATAAATAAGAAGCGCAGGAATATCTGGAACCAGATTAGCATTTACTGCATGCATAAATGACTTATCAACAGACGATGAAAAAAATTACAATAATTGGCGCAGGAAATGTTGGTGCCACATGTGCTAATGTTATTGCCCATAAAGATCTTACCCGCGAAGTGGTAATGCTTGACATAAAAGAAGGTGTTGCAGAGGGCAAAGCACTTGATATCTGGCAAACATCATCAATCAATAATTTCAATACAAGAGTAGTTGGTGTGACCAACGATTATCTGAAAACAAAAGGTTCAGAAATTGTGGTTATTACTTCTGGAATACCTCGTAAACCGGGTATGAGTCGTGATGATCTGATAAAAACCAATGCTTCAATTGTTATTGAGGTAACAAAAAATGTTGTCAAATACTCACCTGAAGCGATCATAATTGTGGTATCAAATCCATTGGATGTAATGACCTATGCAGTTTACAAAGCTTCACGAAAAAGCTCAAACAGGGTATTTGGTATGGCCGGTATACTTGATACTGGTCGTTATATGGCTTTTTTAGCTGAGGCATTGGATGTTTCACCAAGGGATATTAATGCTATGTTACTTGGAGGACATGGGGATTCAATGGTTCCTTTGCCTCGCTTTACATCAGTAGCAGGTATTCCGGTAACGGATTTGCTAAACAAAGATGAGATTGACAAAATAGTTGAGAGAACTAAAAAAGGAGGAGGTGAACTGGTTGACCTGATGGGTACCTCTGCATGGTATGCGCCTGGTGCAGCAGCAGCCCAAATGGTAGAAGCTATTGTTGATGACCAGAAACGTATATTCCCTGTGTGTGCTTTACTCAACGGTGAATATGGACTAAATGACGTGTACATGGGCGTACCTGTAAAACTTGGCTCAAAAGGAATTGAAGAAATCCTCGTTCTCAATCTCAGTAAAGAAGAAAATAAAATGCTTCAGGATTCTGCCGAATCAGTTAAAACTACCAGGCAGATACTTGACGATATGAACCTTTTTGAAGATTAATGGGAAGCCCTGTTTTTATTACTTTACGAATTCTGATTTTTATTCTTGGGAATATTACCCGGTAAGCATTCAACTACAGAATGCTTTTTATACTTTTATACCTGTATCCTTGAAAGGAATTCCTACCCATCAATGATTGCTATGCTTTTAGAAACCGGTTTTTCCGAACTTTACTGATTCATATAATATCCTTGTAAAGCAAAATAATCTAATTTTATCAGGTTAAATTTTTAATGGTTATTTACTATGCGAAAGAGAATAGCAGTTTTAACCGGAGCCGGTATCAGCGCAGAAAGTGGGTTGAAGACATTCCGTGACTCAGGTGGTTTATGGGAGGAATACAAGGTTGAGGATGTAGCTTCCTATGATGGATGGTTGAGGAATCCATCACTGGTAATAGATTTTTATAATCAAAGGAGGAAACAGTTAGAAGGAGCAAAGCCTAATGCTGCACATATTTCACTTGCCAGGCTGGAACAGAAATATGATGTTGATATCATTACACAGAATGTTGACGATTTGCATGAGAGAGGTGGATCAGCCCATATATTGCATCTTCATGGTGAATTGACCAAAGTGCGAAGTTCCAGATATCGGGAACTGGTTTATTCCATTGGGTACAATACAATAAAGATGGGTGATTTGTGTGAAAGAGGTGCACAACTCAGGCCGCATATAGTATGGTTTGGTGAAGAAGTTCCGCTTATTGCAGATGCTGCAAGGCTGATTGAAAGAGCTGATATTATGCTTGTAATTGGCACTTCACTCCAGGTATATCCGGCTGCCGGGCTTATCCATTATGCACCAAAAAGTTGTCGGGTATTTTTTGTTGATCCGGGTGCTGATGGATCGAACTATTTATCGAATTTGGTGGTTATTAAAGAGAGCGCCGGTAAAGCGGTACCATTATTAGTAGATCAACTCCTTAACGAACCAGATTAAATCAAAAATGAAAAACATTTACAGGGCCATCTTTATGATTGTTCTACTTTCACTTACAGTGGGCTGTAAAAAAGAAGAAGATCAGAAAGAAAAGGATGATATGATCATCAATGAGTATTTGCAGGAGCAAAATCTGGCTGCTCAGAAAACCTCATCCGGACTTTATTATATTATTGATGTACCCGGTAACTTACCCAAGCCAACCGCCAGTTCAACGGTAACAGTACATTACAAGGGGTACCTGACTAGTGGTAAAGTTTTTGATAACACTGAAGGTGAAGACCCTTTAACTTTTTCACTCACCCATGTAATAGAAGGATGGCGTGAGGGATTGCAGTTCTTTGGTGTAGGAGGCAAAGGTATGTTGCTAATACCCTCGTATCTTGGATATGGGAATACTGTAATGCCTGGAATACCTGCTAACTCAGTTCTCATATTTGATATTCATCTGATTAATGTGGAATAGAAAAAAAGTGTTCCCTTTAAGTGACAGTGATTTTGGAAGATTTTTGTTGCTTTTTCGGCGAGATTGTGTATATTTGCAAAATTATTTAATGTTTAAAACAAATAGATATGAACGGACTTAAAAAAGAAATTGCAAAAATCCGTCGCTGGTGTGCAATGCAAGAGCGCTGCCTGGTGGAAGTTAAAATTCATGCACTTGCTTTAGGGCTTACGGATAAAGAAAGTCAGAAAGTCATTGAAACACTGGTTGATGAAGGCTTTATTGATGAAGAACGTTATGCCAAAATCTATGCCAGTAGTAAGTTTAGAAATAAAAACTGGGGCAGGGCACGTATCGTTGGTGAACTCAGAGCCAGGCAAGTACCTGAAGATAGCATTAAAATTGGGTTAAAAGAAATTGATGAAGAAGAATATCGCAAAAGGATTGTTGAAATGGTTGAACATAAAATAGCTGTTACTGACCGCTCAAATGTTCTTCTTTTCAAACACCGCCTTGCAAAACCGGCTGTCGCTAAAGGTTATGAAGCTGATTTAGTTCATAGTATTATTGATGAACTGATCAAAGGAAAGAAATAATTATTCAAATGGTTCAAAACGAACAAGTAAACGATTTAAGGAAAAGGCTTGATGCTTTGAGGAGGTTCCTTTGACATTGACAGCAAACTTGAATCTATAAAAGAAGAAGAAGAAGTTTCGCATCAGCCTGATTTTTGGAATGATCCTAAAAAGGCAGAAATTCTGCTTAAATCAGTTCAGGAAAAGAAGAAATGGACTACTGACTATGAAGCAGCATCTGCTGCTTTTAGTGATGTGGAAGTCATGTATGAATTCTTTGATGCAGGAGAAGCTCTTGAAAGCGACATAGATAAACAGTATCAGCACGCACTGAAGGCAATTGAAAATCTGGAGTTGCGAAATATGTTGAGCAACGAGGAGGACCATCTAAATGCAATTCTGCAAATCAATTCAGGTGCAGGTGGTACTGAAAGTCAAGATTGGGCTTCTATGCTCATGCGTATGTATATCCGTTATGGCGAAAGAAACAATTATAAAATCAGTGAGCTGGATATGCATGAAGGTGAAATAGCCGGGATTAAGTCAGTAACACTTGAATTTGATGGTGAAGATGCCTTTGGGTACCTTAAAAGTGAAAACGGTGTGCATCGACTGGTCAGGTTATCTCCTTTTGATGCGGCTAACAAGCGGCATACTTCCTTTGCCTCAGTTTACGTTTACCCGGTGGTGGACGACAGGATTGATATCCAAATTAACCCTGCTGATATTTCATGGGATACTTTCCGTTCCAGCGGACCGGGAGGTCAGAATGTAAATAAGGTAGAGACGGCTGTTCGATTAAAGCATGAACCTTCAGGTATTATTATTGAATGCCAGGTTACCCGGTCGCAAGGTCAAAACAGGGAAAAGGCTCTCCAAATGCTTAAATCCCAGTTATATGAAATTGAACTTCGCAAAAAGAACGAAGCAATTGCTGTTATTGAAGGGAAAAAGAAGAAAATTGAATGGGGATCACAAATCCGTAGCTATGTTCTTCATCCTTATAAACTGGTAAAAGATGTGAGGACTGATTTCGAAACTACTGATACCAATGAAGTTCTTGATGGCGGGTTGAACGGCTTTATTAAAGCATATCTGATGGAATTTGGCAGAGATGCCGTTTAAATCCGGAGGAAAGCATAAAACTGAAGGGATCCATGCTATAAACAACGAGGTGCTTAATACTAATTTATTGAGCAATACTTAGTGAAGTGTAATAATTGTGATTTTTTAATTAGTAATTCATAAAGGAGTGGTTTTAAAAAAGACTACTCCTTTTCTTTTTATTGCCTGGTGATCAGTTGATAAATGAACAACCATTGCATGGACATTACCCGGTTAATACCTGATTAATGAAATACTACTATAGGTATATTGCCTGCGTAAAACATTGTTAATGCATGACCATCACAAGGCGAATAGATAAAAAAGAGTGAGCGTAAACAATTATTTGTCAGCAAACATAGGTTGCTATCTATATATAAATACTGAAACGTAAATACCACCAAGGCGCCTGATTTAAAAATGCTTGATAATGTAGAGATTAAATTGTAAATTTTACTTCGAGATTAAAAAATTAGTAACTACTTTTGCAAAAAACATCCGCGATATGAAACCTACACATATTGAACACATTGGCATCGCAGTAAAGGATTTAAAAGAAAGTATTCCTTATTATGAAAATGTGTTAGGCTTAAAATGCTATGCAGTTGAGGAAGTCCCTGATCAAAAAGTCAAGACTGCATTTTTTATGGTTGGGCAGACAAAGATAGAGCTGCTTGAATCAACTGACCCTGAAGGCCCGATAGGGAAATTCCTTGAAAAAAGAGGTGAAGGCATTCATCATATGGCATTTGCTGTTGATAACATTGAAAAAGCCCTCGAAGAAACAGAATTAAAGGGCATTCGTCTTATTGATAAGCAACCACGTAAAGGGGCCGAAGGAATGCACATAGCTTTTTTGCATCCTAAATCTACCTTTGGTGTGTTGACAGAATTTTGTGAAGATAAATCGAAATAACAATAAATTATAAACTATCAGGATTAGCATTGCCTGATTAAATCACAATAAGATGGCTTTTGAGGACAAAATTAAAGAACTACTCGACAAGAGAGAGTTGGCAAAATTGGGAGGCGGCCAAAAGAGAATAGATTCCCAGCACGCCAGGCAAAAACTAACCGCCCGCGAAAGAATTGAATTATTGCTTGATGAGGGTAGTTTTGCTGAATTTGACATGTTCGTAACTCATCGTTCTACTAACTTCGGGATTGATAAACAAGTTTTTCTTTCTGATGGAGTTGTTACCGGCCACGGTACAATTGACGGTAGGGTAGTCTATGTGTTTTCACAAGACTTCACGGTCTTTGGAGGTTCATTATCAGAAACTTTTGCAAATAAGATTTGCAAGGTTATGGATCAGGCAATGAAAGTTGGCGCTCCCTTAATTGGTATCAATGATTCAGGAGGTGCTCGTATTCAGGAAGGTGTTAACAGCCTTGCAGGATATGCTGAAATATTTGAACGTAATATTCTGGCTTCAGGAGTTATTCCTCAAATTTCAGCCATCTTTGGCCCCTGTGCCGGTGGTGCTGTATATTCACCAGCCCTGACTGACTTTATCGTCATGAGTAAGGGAACCAGCAATATGTTTGTTACCGGTCCGAAGGTTGTAAAAACAGTTACCGGTGAAATAGTTACCGACGAAGAATTAGGGGGTGCCATGGTACATGGTACAAAGTCAGGTATTGCCCATTTTGTAGCAGAGGATGAAAGAGAGGGCATATTGTTGATTCGTAAATTGATCAGCTATCTGCCTCAGAACAACCTTGAGGATCCACCTATGGTACAATGTACTGATCCTATTGATCGTTTGGATGATTCGCTGAATTATATTATCCCTGATAATCCCAATAAGCCCTACGACGTAAAGGATATTATTCATACCTTAGTTGATGATGGTGAGTTCCTCGAAATACAGCGTCATTTTGCACCCAATATCGTTATAGGATATTGCAGGTTCAATGGAATGACAGTTGGTATCGTAGCAAACCAGCCCAATTACCTTGCCGGAGTACTTGATATCAATGCTTCACGTAAAGCAGCGCGCTTTGTAAGATTTTGTGATGCTTTTAATGTCCCTATCCTGACATTAGTTGATGTACCTGGATTTTTACCGGGTACTGCCCAGGAATATGGTGGTATCATCATTCATGGAGCCAAACTGCTTTATGCGTATGGTGAAGCAACGGTTCCAAAGATAACCATAGTACTTCGTAAAGCATACGGAGGTGCTTATTGTGTAATGAGTTCAAAGCACCTGCGTGGTGATATGAACTTTGCCTGGCCTGCTGCTGAAATTGCAGTTATGGGACCCAAAGGAGCCATTGAAATACTTCAGAGCAAGAAACTTGCTGAATTGACGGATCCTCAGCAACGTGATGAATTTATTAAAAAGAGTGAAGAAGAATATAAGGAAAAATTTGCCAATCCTTACTGTGCTGCCAGTTATGGTTACATTGATGATGTTATTGAACCTCGCAACACACGTTTCCGCGTAATCAGAGCTTTACAGGCACTAGCTACCAAAAAGGATACGAATCCACCCAAAAAGCATTCAAATATACCATTATAAAGGAAGAAGTAATGTCGATTAAAAATCAAACTTTAAAATTAACAGGAGTTCTAATCACTTTTATACTGGTATTATGCAGTAGTCAGAGTCATGCACAAAGCGGACTGGATTTACGCATTAATGAAATACTGGTACACAATGATTCAAACTATGTGGATGACTATGGCATGCGGAACAGTTGGATTGAAGTTTTCAATTCAGCATACAACAGCGTGAACATGGCCGGCATGTACCTGACCAACGATCCTAATAACCCTACTAAATATCGTATTGCAAAAGGGGATCCGATAACAAATATTGTAACAAGAAATTATTTGGTATTTTATGCTGATGGTCATCCAACAAGAGGAATATTACATTTAAATTTTAGTCTGGAGGATACCAATTACCTGGCATTATATGATGTGAACGGAAGAACCTTACTAGATGAGGTCACTTATCCATCACAAAGGAATAATGTTTCATATGGTAGAGAAACAGATGGTGCAGATAAGTGGGTTGTACTTGAAAAAACAACCCCTAAGGCAAATAATTATACCGGAGAGGTCATTACTGCCGGTGATGAATTTGTACAAATGGATCCTTACGGTATCGGTATGGCTGTTGTTGCAATGTCAGTAGTTTTTTGTGCATTAATACTGCTCTATTTAGTGTTTAAAAATGTTCGCAAGGTTTATGAAATAGACTTTGCAACGTTTCTAAAGAAACCAGTAAAGGAAGTAGTCATCGGTGAAATTGCTAAACAGGATGTTTCCGGTGAAGTGAGCGCAGCGATAGCATTAGCTCTTAATATGTATGTTTCACAATATCATGACCATGAAGAAACAGTACTAACCATTAAAAAAGTGGCCCGTAACTATTCACCATGGAGTTCAAAAATATATGGGTTAAGGAAATCGCCCCGTTAAACAAATAAATAGAATCAGACCCGGATGGTCTGTCGGACGTATAAAAGAAGTATAAAGTAATGAAAAAATTCAAGTTAACCATAAATGGTAATATTTACGAAGTAGATATCCAACATATAGAGGATAATATTGCCGAAGTTGATGTGAACGGAACCCTTTATAAAGTTGAAGTAGACAGGGCAATTGAAGCTGTTAAGACCCCTAAGCTGGTTCGTACGGTGAGTGTTCCATCAACTGATTCAACACCCAGCACAGCAAAAACAGCCAGTCCTTCAGCACCAAAAGGCACCGGTAGTATAAAATCACCTCTGCCTGGAGTAATACTAGATATTCATGTAAAGGACAAGGAAATGGTAAAAGTTGGTCAAAAACTGATTACCCTTGAGGCCATGAAAATGGAGAATAACATTAATGCTGACAAAGAAGGACGAGTATTTCTGAAAGTTGGTAAAGGTGATTCAGTTATGGAGGGTGATGTACTTATTGTGATAGGAGAATAAAGCATGGAACAGTCAGGCTTTTTAACTTTTGTGGGTGATCATCTGAACCAGTTTTTCTCCTATACAGCTTTTGCCAATTTAACCGCCGGTCATCTTATCATGATCTGTATTGGTTTGATATTCATTTACCTGGCCATTCATAAAGAGTATGAACCTATGCTATTAGTTCCAATAGGATTTGGAATGTTGATAGGTAACATTGCTTTTACTCCAGGGCTCCAGATAGGTATTTATGAATCAGGGAGTGTACTTAACTATTTGTATTTTGGTGTACTAAAAGGAGTTTATCCTCCTTTGATCTTTTTAGGTATCGGGGCTATGACTGATTTCTCAGCTTTAATATCTAATCCTAAACTGATGTTAATAGGCGCTGCTGCCCAGTTAGGTATATTTGGCGCTTATGCTCTTGCTCTGTTAATGGGCTTTTCACCGGCTGAAGCAGGAGCAATCGGTATTATTGGCGGTGCTGATGGCCCTACTGCTATCTTTTTATCATCAAAGTTAGCTCCTGATTTAATGGGTGCTATTGCTGTCTCGGCATATTCCTACATGGCTCTGGTACCGGTTATTCAACCTCCGGTAATGCGATTACTCACCACAAAAAAGGAGCGTGTGATCCGTATGAAACCTCCTCGTAGTGTTTCAAAAATTGAAAAGATTCTTTTCCCGATTATCGGATTACTTCTAACCACCTTTATTGTACCATCTGGTTTGCCTTTGTTGGGTATGTTATTCTTTGGGAACCTGCTAAAAGAAAGTGGTGTGACCAAACGTTTGGCTGATACAGCTAAAGGCCCACTGATTGATATTGTAACCATTCTTATTGGGTTAACAGTGGGTGCATCAACGCAGGCATCTACTTTTCTGACTGCCAAGTCAGTAGGTATTTTTGCATTGGGCGCTGCTTCATTCGTTGTTGCAACTTTTGGTGGAGTAATGTTTGTTAAAATTTTCAACCTTTTCCTTAAGGAAGGTAACAAGATGAATCCTCTGATTGGTAATGCTGGTGTTTCAGCAGTTCCTGACAGTGCCCGTGTTTCTCAGATAGTCGGTTTGCAGTATGACAAAACAAATCACCTGCTTATGCATGCTATGGGCCCAAATGTAGCCGGTGTTATTGGTAGCGCTGTTGCTGCCGGTATTTTGCTTGGATTCTTATCCTGATAAAAGTGGTTTGGGTTCTTTAAATGGTAAAGATTCAAATGACCCGATTGTTTTTAGTTAGATTAATTACCCGGGTAATAGTTGACATCTTTTAATATTCAGAATATTAGTACATTTGAAACCGGAAAGTTTAAGTAGCTTTCCGGTTTTTTAATTTCAGGCAATAAGATGCTCATAATAGGAATTGCAGGAGGCTCAGGTTGTGGCAAAACAACCGTTGTGAAACAGATTATCAAACGGCTGCCCAAAGATTCGGTTACCGTTATTCCACAGGATGCCTATTATAAAGACAATGGACACCTGAGCGCGGAAGAACGTTCACGTATTAATTTTGATCATCCTTCATCAATTGAGTTTAATTTGTTGATCAGGCACCTGGATGAATTAAGGGAAGGTAAAGAAATAGGGATGCCTATTTATAGTTATCTGACATGTGCCAGGTCGAAAGAAACGATTCCTGTTTTTCCACGTGAAGTGGTGATTGTTGAAGGAATCCTGATCCTTTCAAATCCAAGGCTTCGTGAAAGGATGGATATCAAGGTATTTGTAGATGCTGATGCTGATGACCGGCTGATTCGTATTATTCGGCGTGATATTGAAGAAAGAGGTCGTTCATTCAGTATGGTTTTAGATCACTATAAGGACTTTGTAAAACCTATGCACCTGCAATTTATTGAGCCAACCAAGCGGTATGCCGATTTAATAATTCCACAAGGAGGAGAGAACCATGTGGCCATTGACATCCTTACTTCACGTATTAGGATGAACCTGCCGACCCTGAAATCGCCTATAGCCCATCCTTAAAATGATGGCCAGGATTACTGAAACATGGAGTTCATACGTAATGAAAATGGCAATCCGTCAGTAATATGATGGATTGCTTTTTAATAAATACTCGTGGTTATGATTATTATGCCGTTTCAGTCGTGCAGAATTCAACCCCTAATGGAACCGGGTTAATTAGTATACGCTGTTTAGATTTTCCATAAAGAGTAGTAAAGTTACATTTGGTGCCGGATTGCCATTTAAGTTGTATTAGTTGCTCAAATTTTGGTTGAATAACATAAATTTTACTTCTGAAAAGAGTAAAGGATTTTTGTAATTTTACCGATTAATTATAACAAAGGTGTATCCCTTCGAAACTATAATTTAATATGTCCTTGTACGCTGTAGTGGACGTTGAAACAACCGGGGGAAGTTACCAAAACGCCAGGCTGACTGAAATAGCAATTTACCTGTTTGATGGCAATCAAATAGTAAAGGAGTTTTCAACACTCATTAATCCTGAGCAGCCTATTCCATATATGATTACCAAACTTACGGGCATTACCGACCAAATGGTTGCTGATGCTCCAAAGTTCTATGAGGTGGCTAAGCAAATAGTGGAGATAACAGAAGGGGCAGTTTTTGTAGGGCATAATGTGGCATTTGATTACAACTTTGTAAAACATGAGTTCAAGAGCTTGGGGTATAATTATAGGAGGCCAACACTGTGTACCGTTAAAATGAGTCGTAAGGTACTACCCGGTTATCCTTCCTATAGCCTTGGTAATTTATGCAATTCATTAGGAATCAACCTCATCAATCGTCACAGAGCGGCAGGTGATGCCCATGCTACCACATTGTTGTTGAAAAGATTGCTTGATGTTGATCCTGAAATTGTGGTAAGCCAGACACAGGAGATACCGTCTATCATCAAAGATGTTCCGGAGGAAACAGGGGTTTACTACCTGCACGACGCTGACGACAAAGTAATATATATAGGCAAGAGCAACAACATGGCTGACCGGATCATACAACATTTCCGCAATCAGGATACTGCAAAAGCTCTTGATTTGAAGAGCAAAATTGCTTCTGTATCCTTTGAAATTACAGGAAGTGAGTTGCTGGCTTTGTTGCTTGAATCAGATGAGATCAAGAAACACAAACCTCTTTATAACAGAGCACAACGACGTGACCAATTCGCTGTGAGCATTTTCAGCTATGTTGACGAAAATGATTATATATGCTTCAACGCAGGTACCCAGGTGAATGGACACCAGGTTATAACTTCATTTACCTCCATGGCTCATGCGCAGAAGTTTATGTACAGAATGCTTGAAAAGTATCACTTATGCCAGAAATTATGTGGACTATATGATACGGAGGGCGCCTGTTTTCACTATTCCATCAGGCAATGCAACGGCGCCTGTATTGGATTGGAATCTCCTGAAACTTATAATGAAAGGGCCAGAGAGTTGATTCATGAGGCAGGGTATAATGATCCGGATTTCTTTATCATTGACAAAGGAAGATCAGATGATGAATACTCGGTGGTAAAAATAGCAGGGGGGAGGTATACCGGTTTTGGATATATTGACTCCTATTCTGCTGATATTGAAAATTTGCATAGTTGCATCAAATATTACCAGGATAACAGGGATACGAGGTACATCATTAAGAATTTCATGAACAAGCATCCCCGGTTAAAGATTATTAAATTGAAACGAAACGTTTTATATAAATCATGAGAACATTTAAAAATTGCATTTATTTGGCTATTGCTTTAGCAGGTTTCACATCATGTGCTACCGTTAAAGTAGAAAAGCCGCTTGAAGCTTATGGAAGTAATTCTTTTAAAGCTAAACCATCGGTGGTCAGCTTTACCACTCAATCAAAAATTCTTGATATACAGAATGAATTGAATAAAAGTTTTTCAGGCATGTTATATGAAGATAATAGTCTGGATAACAATGGTGGTGATAATTTGATGGTTAAAGCCTGGAAACAGGGTGACTTAAAACTTGATATGAAAGGTAATGTACTTTCATACAGGGTACCTTTAAAAGTCTGGCTTAAAGCGGGCTTTAAAGTTGAAAAATTTGGAATTAGCTTGTCTGATTATCGTGAGCTGAATGCTGCATTGGCACTGAAGTTTAAAACAGCCGTAACCATTAATAAGGACTGGACCATTACTACTGTTACAGAGCCTGATGGATATGAATGGCTTACTACTCCGGTGATTAAGTTGGGTAAAGTTGATATGTCAGTTAAATTTGTTGCTGACCTGATATTAAAGGCAAGTTCTAAAAAGGTTGGTACCTTGATTGACGGAAGCATAAAGGATTATCTCAACATAAAACCGTATGCACAACAGGCATGGGATTTAATGAGCAAGCCGGTAAAACTTAATGATGAATACAACGTGTGGTTAAAATTAAACCCTCAAACATTGGTCTCCAGTTCTTTATCAGCCACTAACGGTATGATCAGGCATCAGGCGGGTGTAATCTCAACCATTGAGTTGTCAATGGGTGATGCACCACTGGCAAATGCAATTAAACCATTGCCTTCATTATTGATCGGACAGATACCTACCGATAAAGCAACATTGTATGCATATATAAATCTTCCCTTTGATGAGATCAATAAGCAAGCCGGTAAACTTATCGTTGGGAAAACCTTTGAGCAGGGGAAGAAAAAAGTCACCCTTGAAATGGTCAGGATATATGGGAGCAACGGGAAACTAATTGCTGAAACCCAGCTATCAGGAAGTTTTAAAGGGACTCTTTATTTTTCAGGTATTCCGGCTTATAACGCCTCTGATTCCACTGTAGTGGTTAATGATTTTGATTTTGATGTTTCAACAAGGAATTTCCTGGTCAAGTCGGCTGCCTGGTTATTACAGGATACTTTTAAGAAAATGATTTCCGAACGTTTGAAATGGAGCATCAAAAAAGAAATGGTCATGATCAATTCAACGATAAATGACAATTTGAAATCCTATAAGCTTACCGATGGGGTTATACTCAGTGGGAGCGTGAATAAACTGGATCCGGGCACTATCATAATCTCTACTGACGGAATCAACTGTGAGGTAACTGCCGAAGGGAAAGCAGGAATTGCTATTACTCCCGGTTTTATGACAAAAGGGAAATAAAAAAAGCGAACAGGTTATAATATAACCTGTCGCTTTCACACACACACGTATAATCAGAATGAATAAATTATGGTTCTGAATAGATACCTCCTGATCCTGAAATATGGCTATTGATCAGGGGGTTTCCTTTGTAATATATATTTCCGCTCCCACTAATATTGGCATCCAGGTAATCAGTTACCGTTACTTCTGACCTGCCGGAACCGTTAATCTGTATGTCGGCTGTTTCACTTAGCAGTTGAAAGGCATATATATTGCCTGAACCTGATATTTCATGGTACTGATCACCGCAATATCCCGAGAATGAGATATTGCCACTACCTGAAATATTGGCATGTACTACCGGTGAATCAATATCCATCAGATCAATTTCACCAGAACCTGATATCCTGACATCCAGGTCATTGGTATTTATCGGCGTTAAGTTGTATATGTTTCCTGAACCTGAAAGTTGTAAAAGGTTTACATGTGATGAAGTGATGTAAACTTTGATGGGTTCAAAATGCTTTACAATGACTCCTTTTTCAAACTTAACGTTCAGTTCATTATTACGGACTTCAGTTCTGATAACATCAAGAACATTTTCCTGGGCTTCAATAATAACGGATTCATCATCACCCTGCGAAATAAATACATCAGCGGGCAGATTGACCGAAACATTGTTAAAAGAAGATACATAGCGGTTTTCAGGAATAACCGGGCCTGTTCCTTTTACTCTGTCGAACAAATCCCCTTCACAGGAAGTGAGTAAAAGAGCCAAAGCAAGAATCGGGAAGTATATTTTTGATCGCATAAGTAATAGCATTAATGGATGAGTACATGATCAGATAATCCTAATTATTTAACCACGTATGAAAATATCATGCCAAAACTTACAGATCCAATGAATTTATGAATTTTCAGCATAAAAAGCCAGCCTGTTAATATACCTTATCAGTAATTAACAGGCTGGTGATTACATTTAGCATAGTCAATACGCTACACTGGCGACTATATTTACAAAGTCAATTAACTATGCAGGTATCTATATTTGCCATAGTTATGAAGCAATGCTGTTGGCTCTGTTTACCATATCAATACACAGCACTGGCAACTCTTTACCTTAGTTAATAAATTGCTCTGAATAGTATTTGGCAGTCAGTTTTTCACCGGTAGCACGCTCAATCATATCATTCCATTTCCAGCGGCTTCCGGGAGCAAATACCTGTTTAACAAGGTATTGACCAACTTCTTTATTGCCATAGAAACTTTGGTTTTTGAAGTTGTCTGATTTGACAATATTTGCAGTAATGTAGTGATTAAGTTGTGATGCAAGCAGCTCGCCCAGTAAGTAGTTATGATAATAACAAGGGAAAGTGGCAATGTGAATTTTGCTTGCCCAGTCAGGTTGATTGCGCCCTTCAGGTTTTTTGAGCATTTGGTATTTCTCAACCAGATCCCACCATAGCTTGTTCAAGTCCTGATCAGGATTCTCATACATACCTTTTTCGAACCTGTACATTACCTGTGCCCAACGACTAAAGGTAAGTTGCTCAAGGCGAAGCACTTTGTATGATTCAATAGCAATCTTTTCACTCTCATCTTTGGAGACTAGTTTAGAGTCAAGCATCCACTGAGGGTTAGAGGCCATACGGCCGAACATCATCGCGATGGCTTCAGTAGTAAATGTGTGAGCAGGGTTACGTAATGCAAAGGGCAGGGTAGCATCTATGTTCTTATCGTACACTCCATGTCCGAATTCGTGCAACATGGTACCAGTCCAGCTATAGTTAGGTTTAACATTGGCCAGAACCCTTACATCGCCTTTATTGTCGATATCTATACAATAAGCATGTTGGTTTTTACCGGGTTTCTCATATAAATCACTGTGAGCCATGATATCCTTTATATCCAGTCCGATTGAAGCGTAGTAATCGGAGGTAAGCTTTTCAATATCCTTGCCGGCATAGTATTTATCAAGTTCAACACTATAGATAGCAGGGGCTTCCTGGAAGAAACGGTTTTGATAATGCCAGGGCATCAACTGATTTTTAGGTACCTTCAGATGGCCGGAGAGGTAGGTGTCGATTTCACCTTTCAACTGTTTGAAGGAATCACGGGTTAAGTTGTCAAGTTCATCAAAGAGGGCATCAATTTCCTTAGGATCCTGTTCATTCATCAACAGACTCATAGAATGATAATTATCAAAACCAAGTTGCTTAGCAATGGTATTACGAAGCTTAACCAGTTCAATTACATCGGCAGCAACCACATTACCTATCTGCTTATGAGCTTCCCAGGTTTGTTGCAGTTCACGGCTATCAACTGAAGTTTTTAGCACGGTTTCAATTTCATTATCTGATAATATTTTGCCATTCACGTCAGCACGGAAATTTGAATATTTCTTTTCAATTTCCGTTTCCATCTTAATACGGCGTTCCAGCAGTGTTGAATCAATCTGGTTACCCAGGTATGCGTTATACAGCACTTCGAGTTGCCTTTTAAGTAGAGGATCCTGTATGTTACCTTTGTCTTTAAATTTCTTGAGCAGGGCGAAGTCGGTTTTACTGGTGTAGTAATTAGTCAGTTTGACCTGCAACTCCTGCGACTTGTTATAATCCTCATCCTTACCAGAAATAGAAGCATTCCAATAAGCAATATTGGCTTGTTCCTGCATAGGAGCGACTTCTTTTTCATACCTGGCAATAAAGTCTTTGAATTCTTGTTCCATGTTCACTTTCTTTTGATTACAGCCAGTCAGCAATAAAATTGCCAGGACGGGCAGCATGATTCCGGTTATTTTTTTCATAGGGTTTGGGTTGAAGTGTTTGGATGTTATTTTTCGATTTCCCAGGTAGTGCCATCACGGGTATCTTTGAGGGCAATTCCCAGGTTTGTAAGCTCATTACGTATTTTGTCGGAGGTTGCAAAGTCTTTGTTGGTCCGGGCATTCTTGCGCAATTCAATAACAAGGTTCATCAGTCCGTCAAGCTTTTCATCTGAAATATTGCCGGTTTGTTCATCTTTAAGACCTAACACTTCACTGATGAATGAATCAAACGTAGCTTTCAGGATATTAATATCCTCAGAGGTAATACATTCCTGTTTATTATAAACGGAATTGATCACCCTTACACCTTCAAACAAATTAGCAATCACAATAGGGCTGTTGAAGTCATCATTCATTGCCTGGTAGCAGTTTTGCTTAATTTGCAGGATGTTTGAATCAGAATGGTCACCGGCTTTAAGGTCCTTAATCAGCGCATGAGCCCTCAGTAATCGTTCCAGTCCTTTTTCAGCAGCTTGTAATGCTTCATTTGAGAAGTCAAGCGTACTCCTGTAATGAGCCTGCAAAATAAAGAACCTGATGGTCATAGGGGCATAGGCCTGTGTTAATGCGGGATGGTTACCGGTGAAGAGTTGTTCAAGAGTAATAAAATTGCCAAGTGATTTACCCATTTTCTGGCCATTGATGGTAATCATATTGTTATGCATCCAGTAATGGGCGGGTTCAATATTATGAGCTGCAACACTTTGAGCGATTTCCGACTCATGGTGAGGGAACATGAGGTCCATACCGCCACCATGAATATCAAACCGGTTACCCAGGTATTTGGCACTCATAGCTGAACATTCAAGGTGCCATCCGGGGAAACCGTCACTCCATGGTGAAGGCCAGCGCATGATGTGCTCAGGCTGGGCTTTTTTCCATAAGGCAAAATCAACAGCATTATGTTTCTCATCCTGCCCTTCAAGTTCACGGGTATTGGCTATTAAATCTTCCAGTACTCGTCCGGATAGTTTACCATAATGATAAATGCTGTTGTACTTTACAACGTCAAAATAAACGGATCCATTGACAATATAGGCAAATCCATTCTTGAGTATCTGTTCAATCAATTGAATTTGCTCAATGATATGGCCTGAAGCATGAGGTTCAATACTGGGACTTAGCACATTGAGCGACTCCATATCATGATGATATCGGGTAGTGAAATATTGCACCACTTCCATGGGTTCAAGCTGATCAAGCTTTGCTTTTTTGGCAATCTTATCCTCACCTTCATCGGCATCATTTTCAAGGTGACCGACATCAGTAATATTCCTTACATAACGAACTTTATAACCAATATGTTTCAGATACCGGAATACCAGGTCAAAAGTAATTGCAGGGCGTGCATGCCCCAAATGGGCATCACCATACACAGTGGGGCCACATACATAAATACCTACAAAAGGAGGATGCGCGGGTTGAAAGACTTCCTTGGTTCGGCTTAACGTATTATAAAGATTCACAATGTTTTCCATATTCTTGAATTAATACACAAAAGTATAAATTAAGTGCTTTTAATGACCATAAAAGCAACAACACAAATAACAGTAAAAGCAAAAATGCTAAAAACAACCAAAGCAACAACATAAAAGGCAGCGATATGACTGTTTAAAAGTCAGGATGTTAAATCTCTTTTTCGGGATTTATAAGCATAAAACAGCACGGTTGAAGTAATGATTATGGACGCTATTTTAATAATGATTGAATCAGTATTGCCAAAGTCGTCAGCAGATTGATTAATATAACCGGCAGCATAGAGCCATGAAACCACAATTACTACGCCATTGTTCACCAAGTGGGCAATAAAAGGGATCCATATTGAACCGCTCCAGATGAAAAGGTAGCCAAACACCAGTCCCAAAAACATACGGGGCAGGAATCCATAAAACTGAAGATGAAATGCACTAAAAAGAATGGCTGACACCCAGACTGAGACATGAATGTTTTTAAAAGTCCGGTTAAATAACCGAATGGCAGTAGCCCTGAAAAGGAGTTCTTCACCCAAAGCAGGAAGGAACGCCATCATAAAGATATTGATAGCGAAAGAACCTGAATCAGTATATGATAACATTTTTTCAGTGATAGCATTAGCAGATTCTTCCGAGGCTTTCATCCAGTTTTCAAGGCCTTCAAGTTGTGCCGGCAAATACATAGCTTCATTCCATACCATGAGTTGGTTTACGATAGGGCTTACACATAATATCAAAAATGCTATAATAACTATGTTATTCAGTGGCACCCTGGTGAAACCGAGATAAGTTACAGGCCTGGTTTCAGTAAAGATGGCAAACAGAACAGGTGGAAGAATGAAAATGCCCACCTGGTTAAAAATTTGCATGGTGCGGATATACTGAATATTATCCAACAAGCTGGTACCTTGTAATGTATTGACGCCAAATACTATATAAATTATCAGGTAAGCCAGAAGCACTGAGAAGATACTGCCAAATATCAAGAGACCGATCAGAATGAACCATCGGGCTGAATTGGAAAGATTTGAAAAAATGGGCAACGGATGCATATCTATTTTTTGATGAGGCAAAAATAAGAAAATCTGCCTTGTCAGCCCTTTAACAATATGGCTATTGATCAAATCAACCCATAGAGAGGTGAAATCGTTTTAATCCCTTGTAATTATAATATCTAGCAGATCGTATCTTTGTTATACTGTTATATTATTTTCTTGTTACCTTGCAGTCTAAACCGGGATGTTATGAAAACAATTATAGACTTGTTTGAGGACAGTGTTTTGAAATACTCTGATAACATTTATTTATACCAGAAGACCAATGGTGACTATAAAGGTTCCTCTTATAGTGAAGTTAAGGAAACGGTATTGAAAGTTGCTGCGGGTCTGTTAACACTGGGGATACAACCGGGTGATCGGGTAGCACTCCTTTCTGAAGGAAGGAATGCATGGATTATAGGTGAATTGGCTATACTTTATACCGGTGCATGTTGCGTTCCTTTATCGGTTAAGCTTGATGCTGCCACTGATTTAAAATTCAGGTTACGTCATTCAGGCAGTCGTATGATTATGGTTTCAGCCCTGCAAGCACCAAAGATTGAAGGAATCAGGGACATGCTGCCTGAGCTTGAGACTATTATTTATCTGGATGAAAAACCGGCTGACCATATAGGGGATTATACATACAGTGAACTGCTTAACCGCGGAGATGAATTTTTAAAAACCAACAGGGAAGCACTTGAAAAAAGAATTGCAGGCGTAAAACCTGATGACCTTGCCAATATATCCTATACATCAGGAACAACGGCAGATCCCAAAGGAATTATGCTTACCCACTTGAATTATGCCACCAATGTTAAACAGGCCTTAACGTTGATGGATATTCCGTCAACTCATAGAACACTGGCTAT
>JBAXYX010000009.1:0-36873 GCA_041670625.1 Lentimicrobiaceae bacterium
AGATTCAATGGGTAATATTCAATGGAATCGTTGTTATGGTGGAAGTGAAAAAGAAGGTTTATTAGATATTCTAGAAGTAAGCGACGGTTATTTAGCTGCATGTCAGAGTGGCTCCAATGATGGCGTTTTTAAACTGAGTGATGCTCAGTATGCAATCGCAGCACAAGCAATGAGTTATGAATGGAGTTGTGTTGAGGAAAACGACATAGTTCTGTTTAAAATTACAGATACATTGATAAATGGTATAAGTAACAATATTCTTACTAACTTAGTTAAAGCCTATCCAAGTCCTGCTCAACAAGTCATTAATTTTGATAATGCTGGACCATTCCCAATTACAATGTCAATTATAGATCCGTTAGGAGTAAAAAAGGATGAACTTCTTTTGACTCCTGGCTCAAATTCATTTCAACTAATCAATTATTGTCCAGGTATGTATATCTACCAATATAATACAAGAGGACAAATATTCACTGGAAAATTTATCGTTTATTAAATAGCATCTTTAACCGACCAAACTCTCTCATTATGAAAAAACTTTACTTTTTATTGTTTGCCATTTTGTTCTCTCTTCTTTTAAACGCACAACCATATATTCCATTTCCAACTGACCATTCCCAGTGGAATAATGTAAGCACATGGTATGATGGAGGTCAATGGGGTACTTACACTTCATCGAATTATCAATATATTATGGATGGTGATACTATTATAAATAGTATTGGATATAAAAAAATGTACGCAGCATATGGTGAGGAAGTGTCTGAATATATAGGGGCATTAAGGGAAGACACCGAAAAAAATATTTATTTTTTTCCGGGTATACAGAGCTTCAATTATGTTAATTTCCCAAGTGATTCATCAGAATATTTATTATATACATTCAATAACCTTGATGTTGGAACCGTTTTATCCATTAATAATCATAATAACATTACAGTGGTGCAAATCGACTCTGTTTTATTAGGTGAAACGTATCATAAAAGGTATTACTTAACCAATACTGCTATGTTCGGTGAGTATTGGATCGAAGGTGTAGGTAGTGATCAGGAGTTATTTTCTGCATATTCTTCGGAATTTGAATGGGACCTATTTACCCTTTGCTTTAAACCCGATTCCCTGAATACATATTATATCAATTCACCGGATGGACAGGATTGGTGTATTTTTAATGTTGGCACAAATGATCTTGAGATTTCAAATTTTAGCATTTATCCAAATCCTTCAAGTGAAAGTATTAAAATATCTGGTGAAATGGATGGCAATTCCAGATACCTGGTTTCAGATATTTCAGGAAAAATAATATTGCAAAGCAATTTAGAAAATGACTTTCAGATATCAACTACCAAACTGGCATCAGGAGTTTATTCTATTACTATAATTTCTGATAATAAAATATACTCTGCTAAGTTTATTAAATTATAAAAGCCCAAATCAGTAGAAGAAGGTAAATTCCGAAGCAACCCACTTCTCAGATGCCGTTGACAAACGCATCTGGACAAAATATTCTACCCGCCTCTTCCGCTTGATTATATCGGCCGGCCTTATCATGGTCATCAATCAAGACATTTCTATGCTAAATAATTAGATGATTGACACTTTAGCAGTGGGGTAATCACAACCCAAGACTTTTATCAGATGGTGAAAAATTGATATTGATGTTGTTAAAAACGCAATATTATCTAAATGGAGCAATGGGCAGGTGAAGGTCAATAAAGAGTATAAATAGACAAATGTATGGGAGAGCCGGATTTGAAGTTCTCAGTTAGAAAGATGTGCTATGTAGAACTGGCTAATTCACCGAAATTGACGGAGAACCTTCGTATCTGCCTTCAATGTGACTTTAAATTGACTTCATTTTAACTTTAATTAGACTTCATCTTTACATCCTTCGTATTTCAATCGTAATTTAAACGTAGTTCAAACGTAGTTCAACCGTAGTTCAACCGTAAATTTGCGTATGAAGTGCGTATATAGTCCGTGTTAAGTCCGTATTAACTCACTACGGAACTCATAGCGGGCGTAGCTTAGAAGGGTGGTTTTGTATGTTTTGACGTATTTTAGCATTTTTATCTGGTTTTGAGCGTAACTTTGCAGTATTAAAACTTGTCAATCATGAATATCTCAGTGGAAATATCGTATTACCCGCTTAATGAAATCTATAAGAAACCGATTAAAGCTTTTATTGCTTCGCTCAATGGAAACAGCAACCTTGTGGTTCGCTCCAATAAGATGTCGACCCAGGTTTTTGGTGAGTATGACGAGGTGATGGGAACGATTAACACCTGCATGAAAAATGCCTTCGAGCTGCCTCATTCAGTGTTCGTTATGAAGTTTATAAATGCTGATTTGCGCGGTTAGTCTTTATGGATTTCTTTGAACTGTTTTATAATAATCTGGTCAACACCGGACTGGTTGAGTATATTGCTGTGTTGGCCGGTATAACCAGTGTGTGGTTTGAAAAGCGTGAGAACATTCTGGTGTATCCTGTGGGTATTGTGAATGTACTTTTATACGTATATATCTGTTTCAATGCCAGGTTGTATGCTGATTCAGGTATTAATTTGTTCTATTTTGTTGTGAGCGTTTTCGGTTGGTACAACTGGTCGAGGAAAAAATCCGGTTCCAACGAAAAACTGCATATAAGCATCAATACTCTTAAACAGAAAATCCTTTATTTTTTAATTACTGTGGTGGCATTTGCGGTGATTGTATCGGTGTTAATGATCTTCAACCGTAATGATCAGGAGTATGTATCGTCGTACGTGCCCTGGATAGATGCGGGCGTTTCAGCAGTTTGCCTGATGGGTATGTGGCTGTGTGCGCTCAAACGGGTTGATAACTGGTACTATTATATTATTGGCAACGCGGTCTCCATACCGATGTATATCAGCAAAGGACTCGTATTCACAAGTTTCCAATACCTGGTGTTCCTCACCCTGTCAATCATGGGGCTTATAGAATGGAAAAAGAAATGGGAAAAGGCCAACCGCACCGTATAGCCATTACGGGACCTGAATCAACAGGCAAAACGGTTTTGTGCCGTCAACTGGCAGCGTATTTTCATGAGCCATGGGTGCCGGAGTATTCCAGAGAGTATTTGAATTCACTTTCAGGTAAAAGAGAATATGGTTATGATGACATTCTCGCCATTGCCAGGGGGCAATATAACAGGGAGACGGCTATGTTGCAGCAGGCTAATGAAATGCTGTTCTGTGATACCGATTTCATGGTGACCCATATATGGGGACTGGTGAAATATGGGAAGTCGCATGAATGGATCAGGCGCATGGCGAAGGAGAAACCGTATGATTATACCCTGCTTTGTGATATTGACCTGCCTTGGGAGTATGACCCACTGAGAGAGAATCCCGGTGACAGGTCGCCATTGTTTCACATTTATGTGGAACAACTGACCCTGTATAAAATTCCTTTTTCCATTGTGAGCGGAACAGGGGAGGAGCGACTCCGGAATGCTGTTCAACATCTCTATCGACAAGGCATTGGTAAGGTTACCGGGTAATTCATTCAGGAGGATTACTTTGTCCTTTTTTGATTAAAAATTCATCAAAGATGCCTATCTTTGAACGCTTCAGTATCATGACAGAACAAAACCATAAAAACATACTTTTCCTTCCGTGTTGGTATCCATCACAATCAGATGCCATGCTGGGTCTGTTTGTGCAGAACCATGCCAGGACAGCCGTTGAAGCAGGATACCGGGTAGCGGTAGCTTATGCCGCACCTGCCCGGAAAAGCCTGGCACCGCGGTTTGAACCTTCAATGGTTAAAAAAGGCGATTTGTGCGAGGTGGTGGTTTATTTTAACTCCCATCAATGGCTATCCTCTTTATGGAAGCTGATGGCATGGCTAAAGGCAATCAGAATAGCGGTGAGAGAGCATGGCAAACCTGATTTGATTCATGCACACGTGCTCACCAGGGTGGTATTTATGGCATGGATGTTTTCAAAATGGTACAGCGTGCCTTATTTAATTACTGAACACTGGTCGAGATACTTTCCTGAAAATTTGCAATACAAGGGTTTCGTCAGGAAGAGGGTTACTCAGTTTCTGGTATCGCATGCCGGTATGGTTACCACGGTTTCAAAGCGCTTAGCAGATGCCATGCATCGGGGAGGATTGATCTTTGATCCGGTTATTTTACCTAATGTGATAGATACCCACATTTTTAATGTGAAGCCTCATGATCATCCGCTGTTTCGTTATATCAATATATCCTGCTTTGATGAAAAGTCGAAGAACCTTCATTTGCTTTTGGATGCTGCTGCTTTACTTTGGGAACAACAGAAGGATTTTGAACTGGTGTTGGCAGGCGACGGGGTTGACAGAAAAGCCATTGAGGCGTATGCTCTATCCATAGGGGCAGCGTATCCCATAACTTTTACGGGAGAACTGAGCCGCGAAGAAATGGCACATTGCCTGCAACAGGCTGACTGTTTGGTGCTGAGCAGCAATTATGAAACCTTCGGTATCGTGGTGTTTGAGGCTCTGGCTTGCGGGGTGCCGGTGGTGGTTACGGAAGTGGCTGATTTGAAAGAATTCATCACTGATGATTTGGGCCTGGTAGTCCCGGTGGGCAATACTCAGGCTATGGCTGATGCAATGAGGAAGATGTATTTGCTGAAGGATCATTTTAAGCCTTCAATACTACGGAACAGGGTGATGAATTTCTGTAGTAAAGATTCAGTTGCATCTGCGTTACATCAAATATATAAACAACTTATAAAATAGGCCTATGACGGTACATGATTATTCCGGAGGATTAAAATTTGCGGTGATGCTTAACTCCATAAAGGTCCAGAAATGGCAGTATGAAGTGATAGAATCCCTCCTTAAAGTTCAGGGAGTAGAGCCTGTATTAATCATTCTTCGTGATCATGAAGCCGTTACTAAAGTTCCTTTATGGCAAAAGCTGATACATTATCCATGGCATCAAGTATTATTTAAAAAGTATTATCAATTGATTTTCAGGCCTGAATCATTCAAACCTAAAGTATTAGATGAGCTTTTAAAGGATCTGCCTGTCATTAAATGCCGGTATCTGAAAAAACGGACGAGTGAGTATTTTCAGGATCAGGATATTGATGCCATCGTACAGTATAAACCTGATTTTATTCTGAAATTCGGATTTGGAATTATCAAGGGTGATATCTTGACCTGCGCTCCATTAGGGGTGTGGTCTTTTCATCATAGTGATGAGCAGAAGTATCGTGGGGTACCGCCTGCCTTTTGGGAAATCATCAATAATGATTTTAAAACCGGCGCCATTTTGCAGCGACTCACTAAAAAGCTTGACAGTGGGATTATACTCAGGAAAGGTCTTTTCAAAACCATCAACCATTCATGGAAAGCCAACTTAGATCAGGCTATCAGCTACTCCATAAACTGGCCTGCCGATGTGTGCCGTGAAATCCTGGCTCAACATACTTTCCCTGATCAGCCTGAAGGGGTTGATACCCTGGCGCCCTTAATGAAAACACCCGGTAATACTACATTTTTGCTCTTCCTGCTAAAGCTGTTCTTTAATAAAATGGGGTTTCATCTGAATGAAATTTTCAGGTGTGAGATCTGGCAAACCGGTGTTATTAAAGCACGTACTGCTGATATTCTGGGTGGTTTGCAATATGTAATTGAACCTGATGAAACAGATTGGTTGTCGGCAAAAGACAGGAATAGCTATTTTGCCGATGGATTCGCGATCAGGGAACATGACAGGCTGTTATTGTTCTTTGAAAACTATAATTACAGAAACAGGAAAGGTAACATCTCGGTATCATGGTTCAATGAACGCGAAAATACTTTCAGCGCACCTGTAAGCAGTCTGGAGGAACCATGGCATTTATCATACCCATTCATGTTTAAGTCAGGTAACGATTTCTATTGCCTGCCTGAGAGTAAGTCTCACGGCAGCCTCGAGTTATACCGGCTGGAGCCTTCCACCCTTAAAATGACCAGGGTGCGTACCCTGATTGAAGGCATTGAAGCTGTGGATCCTACGCTGGTTTTTCATCAAAACCACTGGTACTTGTTCTTTATGTCGGGCGATGCCACCAATGTAGAATTACAGATATGGCATGCTGAAACGCTGGAGGGTCCTTTTGTTCCTCATGCCCTGAATCCGGTTAAGTCAAATGTAGGCAATGCACGCCCTGCAGGTCCTTTGTTCTTTTTAGACCGGAAGCTGTACCGTCCTGCGCAGGATTGTTCCCGTACTTATGGAGGCAGAATCATCATAAACGAAGTAAAAATACTAACAGAAGATTCGTTTTTGGAGATGGCTGTGGGGGTGCTGGATCCGCCAAAGGGTTTTGAAGGTATTCATAACTTGTCGTTTGCAGGGGATTATATGTATTTTGACTGCAAGAAAATGGCTTTTTCAAGCGCAAACTTCTTTTACCAATTAAAGCGTAAGTTCGGATTGGCCCGGAAAACTGCATGATACGCAACCTGTTATCCACCACGGCTTCCCGTATGTTGATTGCTATCATCAACCTGGCGATAGTATGGATGAGTGCCCGCTATCTGGGCGCTTCAGCCATGGGATCCATATCACTGATCATTTTAGGTATTAGTATTATTCAGATCATCACTGCAGTGCTGGCAGGCAGTTCCATTGTTTACCAGGCATCACGCCACCCGGTGGCTGATTTGCTGACTATTGCATGGTTGTGGATACTGATAGCCGGAATTCCGGTGTGGTTGTTCCTTTCACTGGCAGACCTTATACCCCGTGAGTTCACTTTTGATGTGCTGATACTCTCCATTCTGGGAGGCATCATTACCGTTAATCAAAATGTTTTACTGGGTAAGGAAAGGGTCAACGCATATAATGGTATGGCTGTGCTTCAGTCGATTATGGTATTGTTGTCCCTTTTTCTGTTGCTGGTGGCGGGCAAATGGATGGATGTAAGAGCTTATGTGACGGCCCAATATATCAGTATGGGGAGTTGTGCCATGATAGGCACCCTGATGATTTTGCCCCCGATAAAGAGTTTCAGGATACCGACTATGGCTCTGGTAAAGGAAGCAGCCGGTTTTGGCGGATACCTTCAGGCTGCCAGCTTAATGCAGTTATTCAATTACAGGCTGAGTTACTATATCATTGAAAAATACTTCGACAGGGCCACACTGGGTGTGTTCTCTGTAGGGGTGCAGATTGCCGAGAGTGTATGGATTGTTGCCAAGAGTATGGCCGTGCTTCAGTATTCACGTATTTCAAACAGTCGTAATCATCCATATTCTATCAGGCTCACCGTTAACTTCTTGAAATTTACCGGTTTAGTTACTTCCATTCTGATTGGGATCATATTGCTGCTGCCGCAGGAGTTCTTTGTATGGATATTCCGCAGTGATTTCAGTCATATCACGCAGGTGATTGCCAGCCTGTCGGTAGGGATACTGGCTTTAGCACTCTCACTGATGTTCAGTCATTACTTTTCAGGTACCGGGCAACCCGTGCACAACACCATCTCATCAGGTATCGGGTTGATATTTACGGTAATCCTGGGTTTTACTTTGATTCCGCGTTTCGGATTAACAGGTGCAGGGATCACTGCTTCTCTTTCATACCTGGCGGGTATGCTCTACCAACTCCTTGTTTTCAAAAAGACTACCCGAGTCATGTGGATGGATTTTGTGCCCGCGAAAAAGGATGTTTTGCTGATGACTTCCGAAATAAAAGAAATGCTGAAAACGGAGAGATCTTAATAAGTATTAATAAAGAGCTAAGGCTGAGCTGTACAACATGCACAGAACCCTATACGCGGGGAAAAAGGCACGATTATTGTGTACCAAATTCCCGCACACGGTGCAATAATTGCTTATATTTACCCATATTTTTTGTGAATAAAAAGAGAGCGCATGATGCATAAATGGATGATAACAGTATTGCTTTTAGTTTTGAGCGTTTTGGCTCGGGGACAGAACATAGACTGGGGAACTCCTGAAAAGCATTGTGCTTCAAATGAAGAGAAGAAGTTGTACCAATTAATCACCGCGTACAGGGATTCCAATAAGTTGCCGAAGGTTGAATTTTCTCGTTCACTTTCGTATGTGGCAAGAGTTCACGCGATGGATTTGTCGTTACATCGGCCTGATTTTGGAGGATGTAATCCACATAGCTGGTCTGATAAGGGTAAATGGAAATCCTGCTGTTATGCACAGGATGAGAATCGTGTGGCTTGTATGACCATGAAACCCAAAGAGTTGACCGGATACAAGTTCAAGGCATGGGAAATTGTGTACTCCGGTGGTGAAGAAGCCAAAGCGGATGATGCTTTTAATTTATGGAAGGATATTGGCCTTTTTAACGACTATTTGCTCAATACCGGCAAGTGGACCAAACGCTGGATGGCGGTTGGGGTTGGTGTATATGGTGATTATGCCTGTGTGTGGTTTGGTGAAGGGGCTGATGCGGCAAGTGCTTTGAGAGACTGTGACGCAGGTACAACAAAATCGGCCCCAATATCAGGCGTAACTGATAGAACTCAGGATAGTACGAACGATATAGATAGAATGGTAGTAGACCGCAGCAGCCCAAATGGAGAAGTAAGAATTTCATCGGCCGATTCCTTGCAAAGTCCGGAGGTGATTGTAATGGAAAAAGAGGTGACTGCCTGGTATTATATCATCATTGCAGGAGTTAATTCACTTGAGAAAGCTGATGCCTTAGTAAGGGAACTTAAAGAGGGTGGTTATAAGAATGCCATGTACCTGCCGGGTAAATCAAATTTCAGAATTTCAACGGGTTATTATCCTGATGAGGATACCGCTTATAAGGAACTGGAGAAGGTAAGGGAACAATTTCCTGATGCCTGGGTGTTAAAGCCTGTTGATAAATAATGATAATTTTTGATTTTCAGCACGGTCAGATCAGGATTCTTTCGAGTATATTTGTACCCGTATGGAAGATTTAGACTACACGCCCAGCAATCCGGGGCAATATTCCGATGATTCAGTAAGAACACTCGACTGGAAAGAGCATATCCGCTTGAGGCCGGGGATGTATATTGGTAAGTTGGGTGACGGCTCTTCGCAGGACGATGGTATTTACGTTCTGATAAAAGAGACTATTGATAATTCAATTGATGAGTTCGTGATGGGCAATGGCCGTACTATTGAAGTAGCCATTAAAGATCAAAAAGTAACCATCAGGGATTATGGACGGGGCATGCCATTGGGTAAGGTGGTTGATTGTGTTTCAAAAATAAATACCGGTGCTAAGTATGATTCAAAGGTATTTAAGAAAACCGTTGGATTAAACGGGGTAGGTATCAAAGCGGTAAATGCGCTCTCCAGTTATTTCCTCGTTCAGAGTATTCGTGAAGGGAAGACTAAGATTGTTGAGTTTGAACGTGGTAATATCATTAATGACCAACCTGAGCAGCCTTGTTCGCTCAGAAGCGGTACCCTGATCAGCTTTATTCCTGATGAGGAACTGTTTGGTAAATATCATTTTATTGCTGAGTATATTGAGCAGGTATTATGGAACTATGTGTTCCTGAACAATGGCCTTACCATCTGGTTTAATGGCACCAGAATGCAGGCCAAGAATGGACTGGTTGATTTGCTGCAACGAAATATTAATGGTAATCCTATTGTTTATCCTATTATCCAAATAAAGGAAGAAGACTTTGAATGTGCCTTTAGCCATACCAGTCGACAGTACGGTGAAGAATACTATTCATTTGTTAACGGACAGAATACCACGCAGGGAGGAACCCACCAGGCTGCTTTTCGTGAAGCATTGATAAAGACTATTCGTGATTTTTATAAGAAGGACTTTGATCCGAGTGACATCAGGCAATGCCTGGTAGCTTCCATCAGTATCAAAATTCAGGAGCCGATGTTTGAGTCGCAAACAAAGACCAAGTTAGGCTCCCTGTTGATGGAACCCGGAGGACAGACTGTAAGGAATTACATTGGTGATGTTCTGAAAAAGCAGTTGGATAACTACCTGCACATGAATAGTGATGTTTCAGAAGCACTTTTGCGTAAGATTATGCAAAGTGAAAAGGAACGCAAGGAGTTTGCCAATATTAAAAAGCTCGCCAAGGATAGTGTTAAGAAAGTAAGCCTGCACAACAAGAAGTTGCGTGATTGCCGTATACACTATAACAGCAATGATGATAAGAGACTGGAGGCTACCTTGTTTATTACTGAAGGTGATTCGGCCAGCGGTTCTATCACTAAATCAAGAGATGTAAATACTCAGGCCGTATTCAGCTTAAAAGGTAAACCGTTGAATAGTTATGGGTTAAGCAAAAGAGTGGTTTATGAAAATGATGAATTTAACCTGTTGCAATCAGCCCTTAATATTGAGGAAGGTATAGAGAACCTGCGTTATAATTATATCGTGATTGCTACCGATGCTGATGTTGACGGTATGCATATCAGGTTATTGCTGCTTACCTTTTTCCTGCAGTTTTATCCTGACGTAGTGAAGTCAGGACATGTTTATATTTTGCAAACGCCTCTGTTCAGAGTACGTAATAAAAAGAAGACTTCCTACTGCTACTCGGATGAAGAACGGATCAATGCAATTGACGAACTGGGTCCTAATCCCGAGATCACTCGTTTTAAAGGGTTGGGGGAAATATCGCCTGATGAATTTAAGTATTTTATCGGTGGATCCATGCGGCTTGATCCTGTTATACTGCGTAAAACAGCCGAGATAGCTGAAGTGCTTTCGTTCTATATGGGTAAAAATACCCCGCAGCGGCAAGAATTTATTATTGATAACCTGCGCATGGAAGAAGACCTGGTAGAGGAGAAAATAATATTGACCGAGAGAAACACTTCAGTAAAAGGAAAGGCTTTGGAAGAAGGAAAAGCTTTAGAAGAAGGAAACGCTGTAGAAGAGCGTGTGGAAGAGGTTGCTGAATAATAAGAGAAGTAACTCGCAAAATCAGTCTATCTTTTTGAAAGCTTTGCCCAGATATTGAATGATATCACTTGCTATTAAAGATGGTTGCGACCATTTGCGTGCAGCTATATCACCTGCCTTTCCATGAAGCCAAACGCCTAATATACAAGCTTCTTTAGGAGAATAACCTGATGACAACAACCCGAGCAATATTCCGGTGAGTACATCACCACTGCCTCCTGTTGCCATTCCCGGATTGCCGGTAGGATTAAAATACAAACTTCCGTCAGGGCAGGCTACCGTTGAGTAAGCCCCCTTTAATATCACATAAAGCTGAAAGCGAGTGGCAAAAGCCTGAAGTATTTCGAGGCGGTTATACTGATTATCTACTTTGCTTGTTAATCGTTCAAACTCTTTGGGATGCGGAGTCAGGATGGTGCCGGGCCGCATAAATGGCAACCAGGTTTTGTTCTCAGCAAGGATATTCAGGGCATCGGCATCCATGATCAGAGGTCGCCTTGCTTCCTGTATTAACAACTTAAGCTGCTTAACAGATTCATCGTGCATACCCAACCCGGGTCCTATAGCCATGGCCCGATAAGGGGAGAGGTCAGGCAGAGCGCTAAAATGAGTGTCTGATTCGTCAATGCTTACCATGGCTTCAGGCAGAGCGCTTTGCATGGAGTCCATCGCACAGAGTGGAATATGAGCGGTTACTAATCCTGCACCGGCACGTAAACAGGCTTTGGCAGCCATAATGGCAGCACCTGTTTTGCCCAGGCTTCCTGCTATCAACAGGGCATGTCCGAAAGTACCTTTATGATCAAATTTGTGCCTGGGACGATAAATATCCTTGCAATCCTGTTGAGTGGTCAGGTAATAGTTTGTGTTGCAGTGTTTGATAAATTCTTCATCCAGCCCGATATCCAGAAGCACCCATTCACCCACATAAGTTTCATTTTCAGGTATAAAGAAAGCCAGCTTGGGTAATTGGAACGATAAGGTATAATCAGCACGGATAATGGCTCCTTTGGAGTCGTTTGACTGATTGACAAATAAGCCGGATGGGATATCCACAGAAACGATAAATGCGTCGCTCTCATTGACCTGTTTTATGATGCCGGCTAAAAAACCGGTAACAGGTTTGTTGAGTCCGGAGCCTAACAGTGCGTCAATGAATACATCACCCTTTTCCACTTCAGGCAGAGACTCATTTTCAAAAACTTCAGTAACTACCAGTCCCGGGATATTAGCAATTTTTTTGAAATTCTCAAGGTTATCGGCTGAAGCCTGCTGAGCGTGTTTGATATAGAAAACCTCAACATTAAGGCCTTTGTTATGCAGTATACGGGCCATGGCCAAGCCATCACCCCCATTATTACCCATGCCGCAAAGTACTTTGTAGTTTTTATACACAGCAGCGTATTCACTCAGCCATTGCGTGCATGCCCGGGCAGCCCGCTCCATCAGGTCAATGGATTTTATGGGTTCATGAGCAATAGTATAAGCATCAGCTTCTCTGATCTTTTCAACGGGGAGTATGTTAAGTGCACACATGTTTATTTCAGATTCCGGTGGTATTCAAATTTCCTAAACTAATGGTAACGATCTTCTTTTGGCTCGAATCATCATTGTTAACCAGGGTAAGGCTTACCTGTAAATGCAGGTTGTAAATGTTCAGATCACTCTCCTTGACATTGATTTTTCCTATTTTAAGTATATCTGAATTAATAATTCCCTGGTGACGACTGGCGTCATGACCAAATATTTGGTCCTCCTTGCCTGTTAATAAAGTCAGGTCATAGTCGGTACTGAAATCGTAGATGTTTGCAATATCATCAATAGTGATGATTTGAAGGTTTTCAATACCGTCAATATTAACGGTAAACCAACGATGGACATGATCATCGATCAGGCAGCGGTTGAGGCTGTCGCTCGACAGGATACGACTGTTGTTGATGATAGCTCTGCCGTAGTAATTATCGCAGTATTTATAAACTTTGTCGTAGGTAATGGCATAACGGGTACTTAATCCGCCAATAATTTTTCGTAACCTGGGGAAGAAATGAAAGGCATTGTAAATGCGCAGTACAATGGCATAATTGCAGGCAAACAAGAGTGAATGAAGGGGATTGTCGAAAATAAGGAAACCTCCGTCGCCGGTACTGATAAATGATTTTTCAATGCGCTCCCTGGTGTATTTCTGAAAGATAAAAGGATGGTTTTCAAGGCACAGGTCAATGGTGGTATTGAACATGGTTTTGAAAAGGAAGGGTATAAGCATCTGCTCGAATTCACCGTACGAGCTGTATTGATAAATGTCGAGTCCCAGAACTGACTTGTTGGTCACGGCAGCAGGGTCCATTGAATGCCTGAGTTCATGAAGTAATTCAGTTTCATCAGGAACGATATTTGTCTTTTCAAATATTACCCGGCTATCGTGCCTGAATAGTATTTCCTTTATTTTTTCGTGATCAATGGTCTTCATACTTGTATTCCTCTTATAACTTGTTTAGCAGAAATTGAGATATCAGACGTAAAACGGCAGTAAATGAACGGGTTGCCTGCCCGTTTCATGCACCAATATTTAAGCTAATGCGACTACTAAGATATAAAAAAATCTGACTGCCAAATATTCCAGGCAAGTTCAGCCTGTTTATGGAGCATACCCAACCCGTTACATACTTTAGCGCCATATTGTTTGCCGAGCGCCATGAATTGGGTTTCGGCAGGGTTGTATATCAGGTCAAACAACAGATGATTTGCGTTGAGGGCATGGTAGGGGAATAATGGAGCAGCATCAGTTTTGGGGAACATACCCAGGGGGGTGGCATTGATGATCAGCGGGGTTTGGTTGACCCGGTCAGCGGTCACCATATCATAGGATATCTGATCATCGCCTTGGGGATGGCGGCTCACGAACCTGAAGTTACAATGCAACTTTTTTAATACAAAAGCCACTGCTGCTGCCGCACCTCCGGTCCCGATGATCAATGCACCGGCAGGAATGGAGCCTCCTGCAAAGCTGATAAGCTGTTCTTCAAATGCCGGGGCATCCGTATTCCAGCCTGTTAAAGAAATCTTGTCATCTTTGCGGATTATGCTTATCGTATTTACCGCATTTATGGAAGCTGCTTCATCTGATATGCTGTCGAGAAATGGTATGACCTGTTGTTTATAAGGGATTGTGACGTTAAGTCCGCAAAGTTCAGGCAACTTTTCAATCATGGGCAGCAACTGATCCACATTCGTGATCGGGTAAAGGTCATAAGCTGCATGAATATGTTCACTTTTAAACTTTTCAGTGAAATACGCCTTTGAAAAGGAATGCCCTAAGGGATATCCTATAAGTCCATAACACTTGGTCATGTTCAAGAAGCTTAAATGAAAATTATAATCCTTCTTCTAAAAGAATATCAGCAATCATCTGGTCTTCCCTGAGGGATGGTGCATATTCAAATAAGTCGTTAATATTTGCCCCGTCAAGAGTAAGTACGAATTGCAGATGGGCAATAGCGTCTTTTGGCTTTCCTGCCAGATAGAGATAAGCAATTTTACGAACCTGTAAGGCATAATTAACCGGTTGATTTGAAATGCCGGTTTCAAGAATTTGTATCGCTTTATCGTACTCATCAAGATCGGCATACATATCAGAATAATCCAGCCATACATTCTGATCATCAGGGCCATACTTAATAGAATTCTCAAATGATTCGGCAGCCTCTTCAATAAGTCCGGCCTGTTGTTGTATTAATGCGTACGTGACGAGGTATTCAGGATTTTGAGGATCAAGTGAAACTCCCTTTTTAGCATAACGCAAGGCTGATTTGATGTCACCCAACTGTTCATAAGCAACGCCCATACCTACCCATGCATCTGTGATGTCCTTATCCATCCGGGTGGCCTTTTTAAAGTATTCAATAGCCTTTTCAAATTCCTCAAGCTTTTCATGACATTCACCAATAAAATAGTAGGTAATGGCTTCAGGTTTCTCAAATTCAAAGGTTTCTTTATAGGTATTGATAGCGGTACGATAAAGCCCCATGTTGACGAGCGAAGTGGCTTTATTATAATATGCCCATGATACTTTAGGATTAATGGCAATACAGAACTCATAGGCATCAATGGCCTTTTCATAAAGTTCAATTTCATTATATGCAATGCCAAGGTTAAACCATGCATTATGAGCGTATGGATACTTATCGAGGTACCGGTTAAGGAATTCAATACTCTTTTCATGCTGCTGCGATATCTCATAACAGAAAGCCAGTTCATTCAGGATAGGCTCATTGTCAGGTTCCAGTTCCAGAACTTTCTTGAGGTATTCAACTGCTTTGTCGTAGTTATTGAGGTTTTCATATTCAAAAGCAATGTTGGAATAGATATTGCCAAGGTCCTCATGTTCATTAATGGCCTTGTTGTATTCGCGAATAGCTTCATCATACCGGTGCAGTTTGCTGTAGATAGCGCCTTTCGTAATATAAATATCCGTATTGGTGGGGTCGATATCCTCAACCTTAGCCAGTATTTTAAGGGCTTTTTCAGCTTTATTTGACGAAACAAGTAATTGGGCCTGGCGGATGAGCAAACCGGAACTTCCGGGATACTGTTCCATGCCCATGCTTAGCACTTTCGTGGCTAGTTTAAGGTTATTTAACTCTAAATAGTGATCAGTAAGATCCTCATACTCTTCTACATCAAAGAAAAAATGCTTACCCTCCTGAAGCATCTGTTCAAAGCGCTCCAGCAAGCCATTAAGAATATTATCGTCCTCTTCGTGATCAAAAAAATCGTCCATTTCGTTACTCCATTCGTCTTTTGCAAAAATAAGCTTTTTTAGCAGACCCCTGATGCAAATAGTTGACTCAATATTTTTATCATTAAAACTTCATTTTTTTTCTGTTGTGAAGTGCAGCATTAATAGCCGGAATACCATGGTCATAAGTGCCTGTGTGTCGCTTCAGTATCATCTTTCAGGCACTGTTTGAAAGTTACGGTATAACCGATCAAAACTGTAGGAAAGATACAGCATAATAGCTAAAAATAATCACCTTTAAAATTTAGTTATTTACAATCGGCTGTTCATAAAAATCGTTTAGCGTTCAGGGTTCAGGGTTGTGCATGGAATCTTGGTTGAAGCGCTGAAATGGGTGCGGAATATTTGAATTCATTGATGATTTATAAGTATTTTTGCGCTTTACTAATTTAAATAGTATGGCACTTATCAAGAGCATATCAGGAATACGAGGAACCATTGGCGGCAAAGTGGGTGAGGGGTTAAGCCCGGTTGATATTGTGAAATTTACCAGCGCCTTTGCCTGCATGTTGCAACGGGAGCATTCCGGCAAGTTAAGGGTGGTTGTAGGGCGTGATGCACGGGTGTCAGGCTCCATGGTGAACAGTCTGGTGTGTGCTACTCTTGCCGGTATGGGTATTGATGTAGTTGACACAGGCTTGTCAACTACCCCTACAGTTGAAATGGCAGTTATTGATTTGAAATGTCATGGTGGCATTATCCTCACGGCCAGTCATAACCCATGGCAATGGAATGCGCTGAAACTCCTGAACAGTCAGGGTGAGTTTTTTAATGCCGAACAAGGTGTGGAACTGCTCCGTATTGCTGATTCAGGTGATTTTAAGTATGCTGAAATTGATTCGATAGGAACCATCACAACTGATGATACCCAAATAAGTAAACATATTGAAAAGGTGCTGGCATTGCCTTATGTAGATACTGATGCTATCAGGAATGCGAAGTTCAAAGTGGTGATTGACGGCATAAATTCAACCGGTGGGATAGTTATCCCCTTATTGTTAAAATCTTTGGGCGTAAAGCAGGTAGAGGAGCTATATTGCGAACCGACCGGCCATTTTGCCCATAACCCCGAACCATTGCCCGAAAACCTGTATGAAATATCGAAAGTAGTGGTTAAGAGTAAAGCTCACCTGGGCTTTGTGGTAGATCCTGATGTTGACAGGTTGGCCATTGTGTGTGAGGATGGTGAAATGTTTGGTGAGGAGTACACGTTGGTATCGGTTGCTGATTATATACTTTCACAAAAGGTAGGGAATACCGTTTCAAATATGTCGTCAACCAGGGCATTGAGAGATGTGACGGAAAAAGCAGGAGGTTCCTATTATGCTTCGGCAGTAGGGGAGGTGAATGTAGTAGAAAAGATGAAAGAGGTAAATGCCATTATTGGAGGTGAAGGAAATGGCGGGGTCATATTACCTGAGTTACATTATGGCAGGGATGCGCTGGCAGGAATTGCTCTTTTCCTTACCCACCTGGCCCATTCAGGCAAACGATGCTCACAGTTGCGGGCTTCCTATCCCGGTTATTTCATTTCAAAGAACAAAATACAATTGATGCCTGAAATGGATGTGGATGCTATACTTGCCGGTATTGCCGACAAATACAAGCGTCAACCGGTAAGTACTGTGGATGGAGTTAAAATAGAATTTGATAAAGAGTGGGTACATTTGCGTAAATCAAATACCGAACCTATTATCAGGATATACTCTGAAAGCGATACGGAAGGTAAAGCCAATGCCATTGCCCGTAAAATCCTTGATGATATTAAGGAAATTATCAGAAAGTAATTCTATATAAATGTTTTTTTGACTATAATTTAGTAATTTGGCAGTGTCTTTTATCGGTCACTATGGCAAAACGGAAAAGAGCCAGGAGGTACAGGAAAATAACCTTTAAGTTCACGATTCAGCAGAAACACAGGGTTGATGCATACTGTCGCAAGCATCATACGACTCCTATACACTTGTATAAGAAAGCGATCATGTTGTACCTTACCCGCAATGGTTATGGCAGTGATACTCACCTTGATCCGGTACCCGATAAGAACCAACTCACTATATTCGATTTTTTGGAGGAAGAGATTAGTCAGGAAGAACTTCTCTGAAAATGAGGTAAACGAGCCATATTCATATCAATTTCGCCAGGATTAATCAGGTGGAGCTTTAATAAAAAGCAATTGTTTAGTCCTGTATGGTCATTAAACAGTAAAGGGTATCCTGTTTTTAATAGATTTGCCCAGGGTTACTTCATCAGCAAATTCCAGATCATCACCTATGGCAATACCCCTCGATATAGCAGATATCACCTGCACATTTTTCTGAATCTTCCGGTAGATATAAAATGCGGTAGTGTCACCTTCAGTGGTTGAAGGCAAGGCCATTATGACTTCACTTATGCGGTTAGTTTCCGTTTTTTGAATGAGCGTATCCAGATGGATGTCCTGGGGGCCAATACCTTCCATTGGTGAAATGATTCCACCCAGCACGTGATACAGACCTTTATACTGACCGGTATTTTCAATAGCCATCACATCACGCACATCTTCCACAACGCAAATAATGGCAGGGTCACGTTTGTCGTCGGCACAAATATTGCACACTTCAGAGTCGGCGATATTGTGACAGATTTTACAGTATGAAATATTATTACGGAGGTTAATGATTGATTGACCAAGCAATTCAGCTCTGGAGGCGTCTTGTTTAAGTATCCATAAAGCCAACCGTAATGCAGTTCGCTTACCGATTCCGGGTAATCTGACCAGCTCAATAACGGCTTCTTCAAGTAACCGGGAAGGGTATGTGTTCATAATTTATCTGTAATTAGTTCTGGTTTTATTAATTTTGCACGCAAATATACAAAACAGTTTGCTTCAGACCAGAAAAGCGACTATAAACTAACCATCAGGAAATATACAACACAATGAATACAAGATATTTGAGTAAATTACTACTTATTGTTTCTCTTTTTATGTTTTTCTCTTCCGTTAGTGCACAGGAACAAAAAAACATAACTGATGTGAAAGGGTTGAAGCAGGGAGTGTGGGAAAAGAAGGATGATGTGGGTAATTTGGTCTACACAGGGGCATTTAAGGATGGCAAACCTGAAGGAGAATTTGTTTATTATGATTCGACCGGGAAAATGAAGGCCAAAACAGTGTTCAGTGAAAATGGTACCAGGGCATATACCACGCTTTATAAAAATGGGAAAAAAGCTTCGGAAGGATTATATATCAATGAGAAAAAACAAGGAGTCTGGAAATTCTATAATGATGAACTGGTGCTGCTTGCTGAAGAAATATATGAGAATGGCACAGCTGAAGGTATATGGAAAACCTATTACGCTAATGGTGCTCTGTTTGAGGAGATGCCCTATCAAAACGGTGTTAAGGAAGGCACCTGGAAGCAGTATTTTTATGATGGCCCTATTAAAACACATGGTACTTATATAAACGGGAAACTGGAAGGTTTGGCTACTTTTTACTATCCTGACGGAAGAATCTTCATTTCAGGTCCTTATGTTAATAACTTAAAGGATGGTGTTTGGATGCACCTCGATGAAAAAGGCGTAGCTGAAAAACGTGAAATATGGAAGAATGGGTATCTGGAAGCGGAAGAGTTTTACAACAAAGAGCAGGAACGAATGCAAAAAGAGGAGAAGTAGCCGGTTCATAAAGCAGCAGGTTCATATTTTAGGATGATCATGTTATGAGTATTACATAACACCCTGAAATGAGCAAGTGTATCACCAACCTTAAGACTTTGCATACCCAGATCGCGTCTGTAAGGAGGGGAGAGAATGATGTAATCAATATCAAACTCGCGCGTTTTTGTTAAGAACCCGGCACCACAGATTGATTTGTCATGAGCCTTAAGGGTAGTGTATAATCTTTCGCCCTGTATACAGTGAAAATAAGTTATTTCATTAAAGATAAACTCCATAGGAGCAACGATATTTAACGTGGCATGATTTTCAGGGAAATAGGTAAGGGATAACGCCCGGTTGTAATCAGGAATAAATTTACTTTTTGCGGTTTGAATATTGTAATAACTGGTGCTGACGAGGTAAAATATTGCCAGTAATAAAATCATGATTTTGGAAGGTTTCCTATAAATCCAGTTGGCAAGGCCCGGCATATTATTTATTAATTTGTCGAGAATCAGGGTCATGAAGAATACAAAGAAGGGAAAATATATCAGGATATACTGTCTTGATTTCTGAGTAAAAACCAAAGCCACAAACAGCCAGAGCAAGAAAGTATATTGGAGCATGATACGATGGTTTATTTTCAGGTATTTGAAACCTCCTGTAAGCAGCGTAAAAAATAACAGGCTAAAACCAATGATACTCGGATTGTGAAAGAATCGCATATGCTCTTTCAACAAGTTGTTGGCCATATAAGCCATAATATTTGAGGTGCTTGAATCATTGCCTAATACAGATTGGAAAAGCTGGTTTTTCCAGAAAAGAAACCCATATTCACTATTAAAGTCGTAGAAATATAAACTCAGTCCGATGATTACTCCAAGGGAATATGGAATTATGTGGTTCCATTTTCTGTTCCAAAGTAATAATATGCCACCTGCAAGAACCACGGCGACACCGTTAAGGTGCGCTACAACGCATAATCCTCCCAATATACCCGTTATTAGTGTAACATGCCAGGTTGTCCGTTTGCTGTTGATAGTTATTTCCAAAAGATACCAAGAGATAAAGACGAGAAACATGATGATGATTTCAGGCCGAAACAAAAAGGAAAACTTGAAAGTATAGTGAAAAGTAAAAATAAGAAAAGAGGCTATTATAAACTGCCTATGGTTAAGCGCTTTTTTCCATCGTACCATAATGTAATAAAAGGCAGCTAAAAACAGGATAAAAAAGACCAGGCTGACGGCTTTGAGTGAATAAACAGAAAAACCCAGGGTGTTAATAAACACTACACCAAGTAACGTCATAAGCTTGTGATGAATCAATACCCTGTCCTCTTGGAAGTCCCATCCACGCATCAATTCGGAGTGAACATGTCCGTCTTTTGCCATAAAGTATGCATGTTCTCCTAACCAGGCATCATCAATATCAACTTCGCGGCCAAACAGGCTAAATATATACAGGCCCAATTGAATGCAGAGTAGAGAGAATAGTATGCGGTAAAAATATTTAACTTTCATCATTCCTAATTCCGGATATCACTTTTAACTTATTCACCCTTCAATTTTGACCTGCAAAAACATTGCAAAAATAGGCTATTTATCTTTCTTTTAGTGTGAAAGTAAATATCAGTGGAATTTTGGACCTTCATTTTTGTGAACATATCGTGAAATACCTGGTGTAATAGTTAAAGGGGTTTAGTATCTTTGCATTCAACAAAACGACTTAACATGATACAAAGAATCCAATCTGTTTACCTGGCTATTGCAGGTATTGCACTCATCGTTCTTTATTTTTTGCCGGTTGCCTCATTCCTGTCCGAGCTTTCATATTTGGAGTTCTATATTACCCATCTTGATTCACTCACCCCCGGGGTAGTGCCGTTGATCAAAAACACACTGATCCTGCCACTGGGAGTTTTTAACGGGTTTATTATACTTGCAACTTTTATGTCGATATTCTTTTATCAGAAACGTACTATGCAATTGAAGATTGTAAGGCTTTCAATTTTGATGAACCTGATTCTGATAAGTTTGATATTTTTTGTTTATAGCCCTCTTATTGGTCGATCAATAGGTACAGAAGCCGATTATTCCAACGGGTATGGAATGTATATGACCCTGATTTCATTGATTATGCTTGTTCTGGCAAACAGGGGAATTATTAAAGATGAAAAACTAGTGCGCTCAGCCGACAGGTTGCGTTAACATCTATTCAACATGCCCCCGGTCATCACCGGGGGAGTACAAAAATTCACCACAATGACTCTGCCCGTATTCTGTTATTACCGGGGGGCTTGATCATACCTGTAACTTTTATGTTCCCTTACGAACTTTTTTCTGTAATTTACAGTATTTAATTTACACGCTCATCCTTAGGCTCCCCCACCATAAATGGAAGTTTAAAACAGGGAACCTTAAGCTCCAAATGGTGCAGGAATCATTCATTGACGATAAGAATCCTTAAGTGATGGTAGTCTGTTTATAAGCTCCAAATGGTCAAAGCAACGTCTGTAATTCGACTATAAATATCAGAATAAGTTAAAGTTAATATTTCTCTGAAAATATTTCATTTAAAGCACATAAATGAATACTTTGGCATTATTATTGCAATGATAATAATACAATTAAATGGAATATTAGTCATAAAATAATTGAATATTTATAGGATTTATAGCAGTATATAAGTTTGTTTCAACAGCCATTGGGAAGTTGAAGTTTAAGAGTTCATTGACATGTTGTATATAATTTAATGGTCTTTGTGAAAATGGTCATTAAAACAGAATTACAGACTGAAGGTCAAAAAAAAAGACCTGCTTGTGATCAGGGCAGGTCTTTACTTTGATTTTCATAGAATAGCATTCGTGAACTCAATATTTCCTTCCATCCCGTTCAATCTCCAGGATTTCAAGGTCGCGAATGTTTTGATCATCAATCATGAACTTCATGGCAGTAATGACCAGATGTGGGCCGGAATGACCTGCTGCACCGGGGTTCAGATGCAGCAGGTTCATTTTAGGGTCATTTATGACTTTAAGGATGTGTGAATGTCCGGAAATAAATAATCCGGGTTTATGCTCCATGATTAATTGCCGAGCTTCTTTAGCGTATCTGCCGGGGTATCCCCCTATGTGGATCATTAATACCTTAACATTTTCACACATAAAAAGCTGATACAGGGGATAAAAGCCTCTGATATCCTGCCCGTCAATATTGCCATACACTGCTTTTAATGGTTTGAGAGCAGCAATGGACCTGGCAGTTTCCATATTCCCGATATCACCCGCGTGCCATATTTCATCGCACTGGGCAAGGAAATTTGAAACCCTTGGGTGTAAGGAAGAATGGGTATCTGAAATCAATCCGATAGTCTTCATAAATCAGAGTCGCTCCGGCTGAATTTACCTGTAAGTTCATTCAGTACATCTTTATGAACCATATATGTCATCATCTTTAACTTGACGTAGTCTTCACGGAAGAAGTAATAACCGAAGTTTTTATTTATCTCAGGACCACCGGTACGGGAACCTGCCCCGGAGTCTTTCAAAAGAAACCAGGTAACCCCATCTTTTTCCAGATAGCCTACTAAATGCAATCCATGATCATCAGTAGTTGTACCATTGCTGAACCTGAACTGACGGGCGCATTCATCTATATTGGCTGATGGGATATCGAACGAAGGTACTAATGCAGCATTGGCTTCCCTGGCCAGGAAACCTGCTTCAGATACATCACCTGCAAGACTGACTGTTTTACCTTGCTTCAGGGTTTTCTTTAATATTTTCATGAAGTCATCGAGCGGAACGTTATAATATGATGAGTCATTCCACCAGTTATCAGGTACATCAAACCTGACCTGTTTCCAATAAGGTTCCTGCATATAGGACAATACACAAACATAATCATCAGGGTTTATCCTTGCTACATCTTTCAGGTATTGAAGGGGTGTGTATTCCTTATTATTGACCTTAACGCTTTGAGGCGGTTCACCCATATAATAGTTCAGGATGCTTTTAACCGTATTAACTACCGTGGTTTCATCCCAGTTATTAGTCTGTTTCACTGAGTTGAGGCAGGACTGAATTTCATTGAACATTTTATCATGTGATTGAAATACTTGTCCGGGCTTTAATCCTGAATAGGCACAATAAGGCAGAGCACCATATTTCTTCATGATTTTGGTAACGGCATTCATTTCAGAGCCTTCGCCAATATAGACCTCGCCTCTGGACCTGACAAATTGTTCGGTACGTTCCAGGTATTCGCAATAAACGGTATACATTTCCGACAATTTAATTTCCTGACGGCTTAATCGGAATATTTCGGACTCCAGGAAAGAAGTTGCCGAATAGCTCCAGCAGGTACTGGTATTTCCTTGTGAAACAGGAGCATTATGAAACAACGTTTTAAAGTCGGAAACGTTATCAGGAATATCAATACCGGTAGGATCCATTTTAAAGGTACCGACTTTTTTAACAGGCTGTTTTTTCTGTTCAAAACTTTCGATTCCTTTAAGAATGGAGTTTTGATAATAACCCGGTTCATAATAGCGAAAAGTCCCCTTGTCAGCTTGCTTTACCTGGGCAAAAAGGGGCGTTGATATCACCACTATTGCAATGGCTGCCATGCATTTATTCATGTTACTGATTTTAAAAATAACCTGCTCCTGTAAAAACAGGTGGCAGGTTATTAAGATGTTAGTACTTATAAAATTTCAATATTATTTTTGCCTGTTATCTTTTCACAGTAATGACATTGCAGCTTCAGATCGTCCTTGTCAATAACATCGAAACGGGTGGTTATCTGTTGATGATTTGTGATACAGTTTGGGTTCACACACTTAACGAATTGTTCAATAGTATCAGGAATTTCGACTTGATGTTTACTGACCACTTCATAATTTTTGATCACAATCAGGGTAGCAGTAGGAGCAATCAAAGCGATTCTGTTAGCATCTCTTTTTTCGAAGAACAGGTTGGAAGCTTTAATGATTCCTTTGCTGCCAAACTTCTTACTATCAAAGTTAAAGCCAATAGTAACAGGCAGTTCAGTTTGATCAAGTTTAAGCATTTTCACTACTCTGAATACACTTTTAGCAGGGATATGATCAATTACGGTACCGTTTTCAATAGCAGATACCTTTAATTCTTTTCTGTTTATACTTTCCATTTTCAGATATTTTACTTATTTAACACCAATAATAGTAGCCAAAAGTGCCTGACGCACATACACACCGTTTAAAGCCTGTTGGAAATAATAGGCATAGTCGGTTTTGTCAACATCTTCACTGATTTCATTCACCCTGGGCAGAGGATGAAGAATACGCATATTGTTTTTGCAGTTGGTAAGCATACTGGCTGAGAGGATATAAGCATTCTTGACTTTTTCATATTCTATAGGATCAGAGAAACGTTCACGCTGAATACGGGTCATATAGATGATATCGGCAGTTTCCATTACATCGGCCAGGTCAGTATACTGGAAGTATTCAAGGTTGTTGCTTTTAATGTGCATTTTAACATAACTGGGCAGCTTAAGTTCAGTAGGTGAAACCAGGTGGAAGGTGGTATTGAAGTTGCATAATGCCATTACCAGTGAATGGACCGTACGCCCATATTTAAGATCACCTACGAAAGCAATATTCAATCCATCAAGTTTGCCTTGTGTTTTACGGATCGAATAGAGATCGAGCAGGCATTGTGTGGGGTGTTGGTTTCCACCATCACCGGCATTGATGATGGGCACTTTAGATACCTCACTTGCAAAGCGGGCACTACCTTCACGAGGGTGACGCATTACAATGATATCGCAGTAATTGGAAACAGTCATGATAGTATCTTTTAGCGATTCACCTTTTGAAACACTTGAGCTTGCCACATCAGAGAAGCCTATTACTTTAGCTCCCAAGCGTGAAGCGGCACTTTCAAAGCTTAATCTTGTACGTGTTGAGGGCTCAAAAAACAGGGTGGCAACCACATGCTTTTCAAGAAGAGGTTGCTTAGGGTTCGCTTCGAACTCTTCGGCCAGATCGAGTATCTTCAGATACTCTTCTTTCGTGTAATCATTAATTGATACCAGACTTCGGTTTTTCATGTTGTATTTTATTTTATTATGGTTTCGTTTGCAAAATTACTATTCCTGAAAACACTAATTATAAATATTGCGCTTAAAAAAAGGCTGTTTCAGAAGAAACAGCCTTTTTAAAAAAATGATTTAAACAATTATCCTTCCGGATGATAATGGTAACGGAAAGATGACTATTTGATTATGCGGAAATCTTATTTTCCCCAGAGGATTGTTTAACCTCAAATAATTTGTCCGCATTTGTTGATTTTTTAACGTAACGATGCTGTCATTGCTGGCAGCTTCTGTTACTACTTTTTAAAATTATATTTTTTAACAAAAGCATCCAGTACTTCAGTCAGGTTTGGAGATCCAATTTCCTGAAGTTCGTATTCAACTTTAACAATAGGTTTGTTAATCTTAACAATCCTGGTTAAGTCAATAGGTGTTGCAATCACTACGGTATCACATTCTACATTGGCAATAGTCTTTTCAAGATCTTTGACCTGTTCTTCACCATAACCCATTGCAGGAAGTAATGTGCCGATGTTTTTGTAGATATTAAATGTTTCAGAAAGTTTACCGGTAGTATACGGACGAGGGTCAACGAGTTCTGCTGCACCGAATTTGAGGGCTGCAACTACTCCTGCACCAATCTTCATTTCACCGTGGGTAAGGGTTGGTCCGTCTTCAACAACCAATACTTTCTTACCGCGGATAAGTTCAGGCTTATCAACTGTTAACGGAGAAGCAGCATCAATGATGATGGCATTCGGGTTAATTCTGGCAAGGTTCGCGCGAACGGTGTTGATGTTCTCTAATGAAGCACTGTCAATCTTGTTGATAACGATAACATCAGACATACGGGCTACCACTTCACCGGGATAATAACCCACTTCAGCACCGGGGCGTAATGGGTCAGCTACACCAATCATTAAGTCTGGTTTATAGAACGGGAAGTCGTTATTGCCACCATCCCACAGGATAATATCACATCCATCAGGATCTTTTTCGGCAGCGCGAACGATAGCTTCATAGTCAACACCTGAATAGATGACGTTGCCACGAACTACATGAGGTTCGTACTCTTCCATTTCTTCAATCGTGCATTGATGCTTCTTCAGGTCAGCGATGGTAGCAAAACGTTGTACCTTCTGAGCATTCAGGTCGCCATAAGGCATTGGATGACGGATAGCTACAACTTTAAGACCTTTCTCCATTAATATCTCGATGATACGACGGCTGGTTTGGCTTTTGCCACAGCCTGTACGAGTAGCACCGACAGCGATCAATGGTTTAGTACTCTTGATCATGGTATCACGCGGACCGAGTAAAATAAAATTAGCGCCGGCAGCATTAACAATGGAACTGATGTTCATAAGCCTTGGGTAAGGAACATCGCTGTATGCGAAGACGCAATCGTCAACTTTTAAATCTTTAATGAGTTTGGGCAGATCATCCTGAGCATAAATAGGAATACCCTGGGGATATAAATCGGCACCAGCCAATTCTTTTGGGTATTTACGGCCATAAATGTCCGGGATTTGAGCTGCAGTAAAGGCAACAACATTATAATTTTCGTTTCCACGGTAATAAGTGTTGAAGTTGTGGAAATCCCTTCCGGCAGCTCCGATGATTAATACATTTTTTTTCATTGGTTTTTAATAATTTAAATGAGTGAAATAGAATAATATTTCAGCTCTTTCACGGGCCCGGGCAGATGGGGATTCTGCGATGAACCATTACCGGCAATCTGCCGCAAAAAAACCACTGCAAATATATACGTTTAGAAACCAAAAGCAAGAAACTGTTAGTATATTTTTCATAAATTTTAGCCTAATTTTGTAGCCTATTTACATTCAATTTTATGATTCAAGACCTACTTACATTCAAAGCCATTGAGGCGATGGTTCAATTATTCGGTAAAGAACCTGATAAAGAGATTATTACTATTCAGCGAACCATCACTAATTTCCGTGAACAGGGTGACTTTTCATTGGTTGTATTCCCTTTGCTTAAAATTTCAAGGAAACCACCGGAAGAGACTGCTCGCCTGATTGGGGAGAAGATGATAGAAAGCACTCCTGAATTAGAGAGCTATTCTGTTATTAAAGGATTCCTGAATCTTAAAGTGAAGTCTTCATACTGGATAGAGTTTATTAAAAATCACCATAACCATGAAAACTTTGGAATCGCAAAACCGGGGAACCAGGCTCCTGTGGTAGTTGAGTTTTCATCACCTAATACGAATAAACCACTGCACCTGGGACATGTACGAAATAACCTCCTGGGTTATTCTGTTGCCCGAATTCTTCAGGCTGACGGTAAAAATGTGGTGAAGGTGAACCTGGTAAATGACCGGGGAATACACATATGCAAGTCAATGCTTGCCTGGAAGATGTACGGGAATGATGCTTCACCTGAGTCAACAGGTAAAAAGGGTGATAAGCTGGTAGGTGACTTTTATGTATTGTTTGATAAGAAGCTTAAAGAAGAAATATCTGCTTTAAAAGCTCGTGGCATGAGTGATGAGGAAGCCCTGAATCAATCCACTCTGATGGCTGCAGCTCACCAACTGCTTGTTAAATGGGAGAACCATGATGATGAAACTCGTGAATTGTGGAAGATGATGAATGGTTGGGTGTATAAAGGATTTGATGTAACCTATCATCGGCTTGGCGTTGAGTTTGATAAAACATATTACGAGTCAGAGACCTATTTATTGGGTAAATCTATTGTGAATGAAGGTCTGCAAAAAGGAGTTTTGTATCGTAAGGACGATAACTCGGTTTGGATAGATTTAACTACTCATGGTTTGGATGAAAAGTTATTGCTGAGAGCCGATGGCACTTCGGTATATATGACACAGGATTTGGGGACCGCACAGCTCAGGTATGACGATTATTGTCCTTCAGATCTTATCTACGTTGTTGGCAACGAACAAAACTATCACTTTGATGTATTGAAGCTGGTATTGAAGAAGCTGGGTAAAGAATGGGCTGACAGGATATTCCATTTGTCGTACGGTATGGTAGAACTACCTGAAGGAAAGATGAAATCACGTGAAGGAACCGTAGTTGATGCGGATGACCTGATGGATGAAATGATTGCTACTGCCAGGGAAATGACGATTGAACTTGGTAAGATAGAGGACTTTGAAAGTGAAGAAGCAAATGAGCTTTACCGAATAGTTGGAATGGGAGCGCTTAAGTATTTTATTCTTAAGGTTGATCCTAAGAAAAACATGATGTTTAATCCCAGTGAAAGTATTGATTTTAATGGTAATACAGGTCCATTTATACAATATACTTACGCTCGAATAAAATCAGTACTCCGCAAAGCAGGGGAGGTGGATATTTCGTTTAATATCGATATGGAGCCTCATGCCAGGGAAATAGGGCTGATACTGAATATATATGCATTTCCTCAAATGATAAGTCAGGCATCTGCTGATTATGCTCCTTCAGTTATTGCAAATTACCTGTTTGAATTGGCCAAGGAATATAACCAGTTCTATCATGAGCTTACCATATTAAAAGAAGAGGATACCAACAAGAGAAGCCTCAGGCTTGCAATATCCATGATGACTGCTGATGTGATCAGGAATGGTATGCAACTGCTGGGTATAGAAGTGCCTGAAAGGATGTAAGTACTTATATGATGACTGCTGAAGTGATTAGGAATGGCAAGCAACTACCGGGTATAGAAGTTTCAGAAAAGATGTAAGTCCTTGAGGGGGATTGATAAGGAATAAAAAACTAAAGGCTGTCCCGGGGGAGGGAGCAGCCTTTATTAATCAGGTTAAGAGGGTTGTATATGAAAAGAATGCTTCATATACTATATAGACAATAAATTAAGCTTTTACCCTAATAAAAGTTTAAAAAAATTCAAATGGTTGAAAATAAAAAAACTGCACCTTAGTATAGATGCAGTTTTTTTATCAGATCAGTTTCCTGATTTATTTGATACTAACCTTGCTGGTCATAACACCTTCGTTAGTGGTTAAACGAAGCATATATAACCCGGTTGGTACATTAGAAACATTGATTGAATAATCAGTGCTGTTAACGTTTGATTGTAAAACAACCTGTCCGTTTGTATTGATAAGGCTCAAGCTAATGATTTTGGATTTACCATTAATATTAAGCATATCATTTGCCGGATTAGGATAAATGCGGAATTGATCAGCAACATTCATATTATGGGTGCCGGTTGAAAAAGTAATAGAAATATCATCAACCATGAACATAAACTTGTCGTTTGATACGCACTGGATAGCTACATAAGCTTGCTGTCCGGTATAAGCAGAGAGATCGTATTCAACATTAGTCCATGCATCAGCAGGAGCTTCAATAGGACCAGCAACTAATTGGAAACTTGCAGGACTCATGTCGGTAGTAGATACCAGTACATTATATTCTTCAAGGCCATATTTATCAGTGTAAGATTTTACCCACATGCTAATTTTAGCGTCATCACCAAGCAATAATTTCGGTGAAATGAGGTAATCATTATTTGGAGGAGTCTGTGATGCCATGCAAACACCTAAGCGTTCACCACCATGAGTTTCCATGCCTGAAATGGGAGGAGTAGTTGTAAGCGGGTTAAACACGATAAATGCCATAGGTTCACCAGCATGCGGGAATGTAACATCTTGTATTCCCCAGGTAACACTACCATCTACATCAAGGTTAGTCCATGGATCAATGCTAAGGGTGAAATCTGCATAAGGTTCAAAATCCAGAATCAGGTTGTTACCACCTTGTGTAGCAACGGTTAAAGATACAGGGATTTCAATAATTGGAGTAGCACTGTTATTAGCGATTACGATTGATGATGTGTATTCATTAGCCACAAGAGAAGTGGCATCAAGAGTAACCGTTACTAAAGTAGTTTCGCCTGCTGCGGTTGTACCGGCAGCCTGGTCAACGCTTAACCATGCAGGAGTGTCAGTAAGAGTGATAGTCCAGGTAAGGTCAGCATCCCCATGGTTGATAATTGATAACGGAGCAGTAACAACCTGGTCAGGTTGGGTAGTCTCAGCAATCTGTGAAGGATCAGTACTAATTTGTGGGCCCGGGGCAACGCCTAAAGAGCCAATCATACGGTACATACCACCGTTGTTTGCATCCGTATTAAATGAACCTGCATAACCGCAAGTGCTGCTGGCATAGTCACCGCCAAGGAATTGAATATGGTCAGTAGCAGGGAACATAGTCCAGGTAGAGCCTGCATCTAAGCTGTAAGAAATGCCGGTTGCTCCGGTTGCAGCGCCTGTACTTAAATAAGTTCCATTACTGCCAGGGACTGACATCAGGTCATTCGTAAGGAATGGGCCTGTCGGGGTAATGTTTTCCCATGTTGCACCTCCATCACTGGTACGGCAAAGTTTAACAGGAGTTTGTGTCTGAGCGACCAATCCGTGCATAGGATCAGTAAATGAAATAGCGTTAATGCCACCATTGGAAACAGGGGTAATATTAGTACTGGATATTCTCCATGTGAAACCACGGTCGTCAGAGATGTAGACTTTACCTTTATTTGAACCAAACATAATGGTGTTTTCACCGGTTGCTTCAATAACAGAAGTCCATCCACCTTCACCAGAAGCAGCCGTACCACCGGTAATGTTTGCCTTAGGAACGCGTTGCCATGTAGTACCGCCATCTACAGTAGTATAAATTTCAAAGTAACCATCTTTCACGTCACCATGACACATACCTTCCTGTTCATTCCAGAAGTAGACGTTATTGGCAAAAGAAGTTGAGCCTTGCAATGCACCAGGAAGCTGTTGCCATGTTAAACCGTGGTTAGATGTTTTATAAATTCCACAAGTATTGTCTTGATTACCCACTCCATTATAAAGAGTAACATATGCAATTTCACCATTCAGGGCGCAGATATTACCTAATCCATAAGTAGTACCACCCTTTACCTGACCGGTAGTCCATGTTTCACCACCATTATTAGTCAGGGTGAATTCATTGATAGTTGTACTTTTTGCTGCTCCATCATAAGCGGTAGCCCATGCTACTTGTTCATCAACAGCATGCATGTATTGAATACCTCTTGATGCAGCAGTAAAATGAGTATTCTGTGCGATCCAGGCGGTTGCATTATTGCCAGGATAGCAGCCAATAATAGCGGCATTGTTTTCATTGAAGTTACTTCCACCAGGGTTCAGCGCACCGATGGCAAAATAGCCGTTGTATGAGCCTGACCATCCCCAGTTAAAATGGAATTTATTATCGCTTAATCTATAACCATCACAAATAAAAGCGTGCCCTCCGGCAGAACTAGAACCTGAATAATAAATTGGGTGTGAAGCATCCAGATCAGCCCTTAATAAAGCATACCAATCATCAATTAAAGTGTAGTCTTCCTGTGCTATCCGATGACATGCCGTATTATAGTTAAAATAATTGATCATTGCGAAAGGTACATCTTCACTAAATGCACCTGATCCGTCAGTACCGTACGACATATTTACAGCTACACCGCAATGATACATCAATTTTGCAACTTCAGCATTAGCAGTTGTAACCTTAGCTGGCATAGCTGCATAATCATAAGTGGCAGCAGCGAAATTGGCTGTCTGAACACCGTATGCAGGATCAGTGTACGTGTGATAACCAACGCCGTTTACAGGCCATTGGTTGTATTTCATGATAACAGCCATAGTAGTTGCAACACAACCTGTGTATGTATGACCACAGGCACCGTAACCGGCTCCGGCATCAGCAGGACAAAGTGTATTATAATAGCAGCCCTGATCCCAGGTGGTAGTTACCAATGGAGCAACATCTAACATGGAACGTTCCATGTTATTATTCAGAATATTATCCCATAAAGGACGGGTTGTATTATTACTGAGTTTGCTATTACTGATTTCAGAAATAGCGCGGCTATAATCTTCAAACCATGCTTTAGCAGAAGGGTTATATGCATCAGGGTCAACATTGCCTTCATGCGAGTAACCTAAAACAGGAATAGAAGCATCATCGGCAGCAACTATTACAAAACCGCCAGATTTAAAAGTATAAGTGTAGAAGGTAACCACACCATTATAAGTAGTTTCAAACACGTTCGCAACAGTGTAGTCGCTAATGTTTGATGGAGCAAAGTGAGCATATTGGTTTACAGCAATTTGCTCAGTTACTTTCTTATCTACAGGATTTGCCATTACAGCAATCGTAAACAGAGAAAGTGCCAGTGTAATGAATTTTCTCATCATTAAATTGTTTTTGTTAATTATTGGATTGTTAAGGGATAATTTATTCAGTATAAAAAGCAAAAATAGAAAATTATTAATAAGGAGGTGAGCGCTTGAAAAGAAATCTCACAAAATGTTCAAGAAGCAATGAATCGTAAATCACCTGGTGATTTGATAATGATATCGGGCTTTTCAGCTATGAGTTCTTTACGGGAACCATAACCGTAGAGTACTGCACAAGATGAAATGCCGGCTTCCTTTGCGCCCCTTATGTCGTATAAACGGTCGCCAACCATGATGCTTCCGGAGGAAGCTTTTAATTTAAGCTTGTAAAGCGAATGAAGAATCAGCTCCTGCTTATCACTACGGCGGCCATCTGTTTCGCAACCTGTTATAGTTTGAAAGAGGTGTTTAAGACCAGTAGATTTAATAATCAACTTAGCATAGATTTCTGCTTTTGACGTTACCACACTGAGCAATAATCCGCTACCGGCTAAAAATTCAAGAGCTTCAGGAATGCCATCGTACAACTCATATTCATAAAGTCCTTTAGTACTATAATATTCCCTGTATTTTGTAGTTGCTTCTTCAGCAATTTCAGGTGAAAAATGAAACAGATTCATGAACGAGTCCCTCAATGGAGGGCCAATAAAAGGATTAAGATCAGATGGCCTGTCTTCAAATGGTATATGCATACTATTGAGCGAGTATTGAACTGAATTAAAAATACCTTTTTTGGAATCAATGAGTGTTCCATCAAGGTCAAAGAATACATGTTGATATTTCATAAAAGTTTTTAAGCCTGTAGGCTTCAAAGGTAACAAACAAAATTATAGAAACAAACATAAAAGGTCATGCTTGGTTACCTTGTGCCTATTCTATTTGTTGTATTTTTGCTTTCCATAAATGTTCTTCATGAATTTTAAAAACAGACTAAATAATCCAATCTTTGAAATTGTGTCGGAAGCAGCGCTTGTTACACAAACCGAAGTTTTTGTAATAGGAGGATATGTACGTGATCTGATTATTGACAGAAGCTCGAAGGACATAGATTTTGTTGTGATAGGGAATGGGATCGAGTTTGCTCAAACAGTAGCAAAACAGATAGAAGGTGTGCAAAAGGTAAGTGTGTTCAAGAATTTTGGTACTGCCATGATCCATTATCACGATATGCAAATAGAATTTGTAGGAGCCCGAAAAGAATCTTATCAATTTGATTCCCGTAAACCGGTGGTGCAGTCCGGAACTCTTATTGAGGATCAGAACCGACGGGATTTTACTATTAATGCGATGGCTATTAGTTTGAATAGTAAGGATTATGGGGAATTGATAGATCCGTTTAAAGGAACAGATGACTTACAAAAGAAGATTATAAGAACCCCTCTGGATCCTGATATTACCTTTTCAGACGATCCATTACGAATGATACGGGCTATACGGTTTGCCAGTCAATTGAATTTTACAGTTTTTGCGGCGACATTACATGCTATTTCACGAAACAAAGAACGCATTCGTATTATATCGGCTGAAAGAATAAGTGAAGAACTGAACAAAATAATCATGTCAGAAAAACCTTCTGTCGGATTTATATTATTGGACAGATCAGGCTTGTTGCCCTTGATCTTTCCTCAGCTATTTGCATTAAAAGGTATTGAAACCATTGAAGGAAAAGCCCATAAGGATAATTTTTACCATACCCTGGAAGTGCTTGATAAGATTACAAAAAAAACAGATAATTTATGGTTACGATGGGCAGCTTTGCTTCATGACATTGGCAAGCCGCCAACCAAGAAGTTTAATGCTGAAGCGGGATGGACTTTTCATGGACATGAAACCAAAGGAGCCAGGATGGTAACCCCTGTTTTCAGACTACTTAAGTTGCCACTCAATGAGAAAATGCGCTATGTTCAGAAACTCGTTTCACTGCATTTGCGTCCTATTGCTCTGACTGAAGAAGAAGTGACGGATTCAGCTATTCGTCGGTTACTTTTTGAAGCAGGAGAGGATATTGATGATCTGATGACCCTCTGCGAAGCAGATATTACTTCGAAAGATCCGCAAAAAGTAAAGCGTTATCTTAGTAACTTTGCAATAGTCAGAGCTAAGCTTAAAGAAATTGAAGAAAAGGATAACCTGCGAAACTGGCAACCTCCTGTTTCGGGAGATGAAATAATGAAAGCTTTTAACCTGAAACCGTGTAAAGAGGTAGGCATAATAAAGACTGCCATCAGAGAGGCAATTCTTGACGGACACCTTCCTAACGAGTATGATAAAGCCTATTCATACATGATAAGTGAAGGGAAGAAAATGGGTTTAACCCCTGTTGAATGAACGATGTTTTTTATTGTTTTTTTATAAAAAATAAACTAATTTTACTCTTTAAATTGAATTTAAATTCTTGGCAGTATGCATTTGTATAGATTCAGACTATTATTCGAGGAGCAGGATGACTTTCTGCGGGATTATGATATTTTGGCGTCACAAACATTCCTTGATCTGCATAATCTGATTGTTGAAACAGTGGGATTAAAAGGGAATGAACTGGCATCATTCTTTATTTGTGATCGAAACTGGCGTAAAAAAAGAGAAATTACCCTCATGGATATGCAACCTGCTGAGGAAGATAAGCCGGTATATGAGGATGAAGATGATGAGGAACAGTCACAAAGGAAAAAGAGTCTCCCTTCAATTGAGATGGGTAAAGTGAAAATAAAAGAGCTGATTGATGATCCTCATCAGCGGCTATTATATGAATACAATTTTTTGAATCCGACTGCTTTCTATATCGAATTGATGAAAATTATCAATGCTGATACTATTGAAGGTTATCCGAAATGTGTAAAGAGCCAGGGTGTAATAGCTCCTCCTCCGGATTTAATTATGCCTTTGATAACTGAAGAATCTGATGAAGTTACGTTGCCGGATGAATTCGATTCTATTACTCAGAATGATGATGATCTTATCATCGACAATTCAACTGAAATGGGAAAAGAATGGTAGCTGACGGCTCCAAAAATAAGCATTCTACTCTTATTGTTATAGCGGGACCTACTGCGGTAGGGAAGACTTCTGTGGCAGTTGAAGTAGCCCGTCATTTTAATACTGAGATTATTTCTGCTGATTCCAGGCAGTTTTATGGTGACTTGGTTATTGGTACGGCTGCTCCTTCTGCAAATATATTGCAACAGTTGAAACACCATTTTGTCGGGCATCTGAAGCTTGAGGAATATACCAATGTTTCAAAGTTTGAAAATGAGGTACTTCAATTATTGAATCAACTATTTGAAGATCATGAAGTGGTTGTCATGACAGGGGGCTCGGGATTATACATTAAAGCCGTTTGTGAAGGGATGGATGATTTGCCGGATGCTGATCATGAAATCAGGGGAATGCTCAACGCTACCTATCGCACAGGCGGATTAGCTGCTTTGCGTAGTATGCTGCTTACACTCGACCCGATATATGCCAGGCAAGTTGACATGGCTAACCCAAACAGGATAATCAGAGCATTGGAAGTTACGCTGCAAACAGGCAAACCTTATTCACAGCAAAGAAGCAATACAAAGGCTATACGAAATTTTAATATAGTAAAAGTGGCATTAAACCTCCCGCGTGAAGCTCTGCATCGGCAAATTAACAGCAGGGTTGACCAGATGATAGAGCAGGGACTGGTAGAGGAAGCCAGAAGCTTCTTTCATTTAAAGCATTTGAATTCTTTAAATACGGTTGGATACAAGGAACTTTTTGATTATTTTGATGGCAATAATACGCTTGAAGGTGCCATTGAAAAGATTAAAACTAACACCAGACGATATGCACGCAGGCAGATAACCTGGTTTAAAAAAGATCCTGAAATGCATTGGTTTCTGCCTGATCCTGAAATAGTGATTGAATGGCTGGAAAATGCCCTGAAAGAAAGAAATCAGGATAGTGATATACGCTAACAGCTAAGGCCACACGCCCGGCAAGCGCAGCCCGGTGTGGCCGGAAGGATAGTGATATACACTAACAATTAAGACCCGGTTTCCTTAAGAGCAATAAAGCCGGAATAGAATTCCGGCTTTATTGCTCTTAAGGTATAATAGATTAGTACTATTTTAGGTATTTATCAAGCCACTTAAAGAACTCTCTTTGCCAGAGAATAGCATCCTGTGGTTTTGTAACAAAGTGGCTTTCGTCAGGGAAGAAAAGGAATCGGCTTGGTATGTTATTAAGCTGAGCTACATTGAATGCCTGCATACCTTCAGTATAT
>JBAXYX010000010.1:0-35206 GCA_041670625.1 Lentimicrobiaceae bacterium
ATGAAAGGGGTTGGATAAATTATTTGTAAAATACTATGGTTTATTAAAAAAAAATACCTACTTTTGCAAACCTTTTTAAGGGAAGTTTGTCCGATAGTGTAATGGTAACACGTCTGATTTTGGTTCAGAAGAGTCCAGGTTCGAGCCCTGGTCGGACAACAGAGAGGATCAAATCACCTGTTGTAGGAAAGTTTCAATAGCGTTAGGGTGAAAAGAGGTTGAGGGGGCTTATTTGTCCCCTCTTTTATTAACAAAGAAGATGATAAAATCAGAAGAACTTCAAAAAATCATTGAACAATACCTCCTTGGAACTGATAAATTTATAGTTGAATTAAAAGTAAAGGCAGGTAATAACATAGTGGTTCTGCTTGATGGTGATACAGGAGTTAATATTGATGACTGTGTAGCACTTACCAGGCATATTGAATCACAGTATGACCGTGAAGTTGAAGATTATACACTGATGGTCTCTTCAGCCGGGCTTGGCAAACCATTCAAGCTGTTAAGGCAGTATTTAAAGAACCTGGAGAAGGAGGTTGAAGTGGAACTAACTGATAAAACCTTGATAAAAGGTACGCTTTTAACTGCAGATAAAGATAAGATCACGGTTAAGGTAATATCAAAGGTTAAGAAAGAAATAACGGAGCAAGACCGCGAAATACCATTCGACCTTATTAAAGAAGTCAGAGAGGTAATCTCTTTCAAATAAACGATTATTCAAACGCAAGATTATTTATCAACAAATGGAACATATCAATTTAGTCGAAACCTTTTCAGAATTCAAGGAATTCAAGAACATTGACCGTGAAACAATGATGCGTATCATTGAAGATGTATTCAGGCATATGTTGACTAAAAAGCACGGCTCAGATGATAATTTTAACGTGATCGTTAACATTGACAAAGGAGACCTTGAAATTTGGAGAAACCGTGAAATTGTTGAAGACGGTGAAGTGGAAGACGAAAACAGGCAGATTGCTTACTCTGAAGCTATCAAGATTGAACCTGACTTTGAAGTAGGGGAGGAAGTGACGGAAGAAATTAAATTGAAAGACTTTGGCCGCCGTGAAATATTAACCATCCGTCAAAACCTGATGTCTAAAATACAGGAATTCGAAAAGGATAATATCTTCAAGAAATACAAAGAAAAGATTGGTGAAATAATTACCGGTGAGGTATACCAGGTTTGGAAAAAAGAGATATTGGTTCTTGATGATGAATATATTGAACTTACGCTGCCCCGCGCTGAACAGATCCCTTCAGACTTTTACCGTAAAGGTGATTCAGTAAGAGCTGTGGTGTCAAGGGTTGATATGCGTAATAATACTCCTGTTATTGTATTGTCACGTACTTCACCTGCTTTTTTGGAACGTATGTTTGAACAGGAAGTGCCTGAAGTATATGATGGTTTGATTACCATTCGCAATATTGTCAGGGTGCCGGGTGAAAGAGCTAAAATAGCCGTTGAAAGCTATGATGACCGTATTGATCCGGTAGGTGCATGCGTAGGTATGAAAGGTTCAAGAATTCATGGTATTGTGAGAGAGTTAAGAAACGAGAACATTGACGTTATTAACTATACCGGCAATCCTTCACTGTATATTACCCGCGCTTTAAGTCCCGCTAAAATTACATCCATTACTATTAACGAAGCTAACAAGAGGGCCGATGTATTTATGAAGCCTGATCAGGTGTCGCTTGCAATTGGTAAAGGCGGGTATAATATTAAACTTGCCAGTAAGCTTACCGGGTATGAAATTGACGTATATAGAGATACTGAGTTTGACAATGAAGATGTTGACCTTCAGGAATTCTCTGATGAAATTGATCAGTGGATTATTGACGAATTGAAAGCTATAGGTTGTGATACTGCCCGTAGCGTACTTGATTTGAGCATTGAAGAGCTGGTGAACCGTACTGATTTAGAAGAAGAAACAATTAAGGAAGTTATTAGGATTCTTCGAGCTGAATTTGACTAATCGAATTAGTGTTATTACATTGAAGCAATTGATAAATCAGACTAAAACGGAACTCGCTCGGCTTGAATAATTTTATTAGCTTATTTTTACAGAAAATCCGTGATAAACGACGGACACAAATATTAGATTACAATATGGCAGAAACAAAAAGCACCAGGCTGGGGAAAGCGGCGCAAGAGTTTAATGTCGGGGTTCCTACAATTGTTGAATTCCTCAATAAAAAAGGAATCAAGATCGACAATAACCCTAACACTAAGCTTGCTCCTGAGGTGTACTCTTTATTGGTTAAAGAATATGCAACTGAAAAGTCTGTAAAAGAGACCTCAAAAAAAATTGAGCTCGAGTACACACAGCACAGAAGCATTTCCATTACTGACAAGAAACAAGCAGCAGAGGAAGAGGATGCTGAAAACCTTCGCGATGAGTTATTCATTCGTAATATGCCTGTTGATAATCAATTTACAAAACAGCAATTTCCTAAAGAAATCAAGGCGCCTATTGAGAAGAAAGAAACTGCTGAACCTGTTAAAGAGTTAGAAACACCTGCTGTTGAACCGGTTAAAGAAATTGTTCCTGCAAAGGAAGAAGTTAAGCAACCTGAAAAAGAGGAAAAACCAGTTGAACAAGAGGTTGAAACTCATGAACCGGTTATAATTATTGAACCAAAGGTACAAGAACCTGTTAAGGAAGAAGTGCCTGAGGTTAAGCCTGTGATTGAAGATATTAAACAGGAACCGGTACCGGCTCCTGAAATTCCTGTTAAGGAAGAAATTGTTGAAGAAACAAAGAGCATTGGACAAATAAAAGTTCTTGGCAAGATGGATCTTGATTCATTAAAAAGACCTAAAAAAGCTAAAGAACCCAAGAAAAAAAGCAAACCGGTTGAAACTGCTGAAGTTGCTAAAACACCTGAACCCACAGCTCCGGCACCTGAAGAGGTAAAAACTGTGGAACCTGTTATAGAAGCTCCTGAAACGAAAGAAGCTCCTGCTATCATAGAGAAACAACTAGAGAAACAACCGGAGCCTGAAGTTAAAGAAAAGGCAATAGTTAAAGAGCCTGAAGTAGCTCAGGAAACAACTGAGGTTGTTTTACCAAAAGAACCTGAGCCAAAACCTGAAGAGGTGGTTGAAGAGAAACCGGAACCGGTTGTTGAGAAAGAATCCAACTTCCTGAAAACAGAAGTCAGAAAGCTTGAAGGGGTTACAATTCTTGGTACTATGAAGCTGCCTGAACCCAGAAGGCAGGAACCTAAAAAACCTGTCGCTTCTTCATCAGATGATTCATTGAAATCAAAGAAAAAGAAACGTAAACGTATCAAGAAACAAGTTGAAGGACAACCACAGGCAGGTGCCAAGGAAACGGATCAGCAAGGTAAACTACAACAAGGTGGACAGCCGGGTCAGAAAGGCCATTTTGCTCGTCCGCAAGGTACTGCCGCTACACCTCATAAAGGTGGCGCTGCCCGTAAAGGCCCCGGCCGTCGTGATATACCTAAGGTTGAACTTTCACCTGAAGATATCCAGAAACAGATTAAAGAAACTCTGCAAAGGCTTAGTAGTGGTGGTAAATCAAAAGCTTCAAAACACCGTCGTGAAAAGAGGACTATTGCAAGTCAGCATATGGCTGAAGAAGCACAGAAGCGTGCTGATGAACAGAAAACCATTATGGTTGCTGAGTTTGTTACCGCTAATGAGCTGGCTAACATGATGGATGTGCCTGTAAACCAGATTATATCAACTTGTTTGTCACTTGGACTGTTTGTTTCAATCAACCAAAGGCTGGATGCTGAAACCATTGTAGTAGTGGCTGATGAATTTGGGTTTACTGTTAAATTTGTGGGTGTTGAAGAAACCGAAGGTAAAGAAGAAATAGAAGAACCGGATAAACCGGAAGACCTGATCCCCAGAGCTCCTATTGTTACAGTGATGGGTCATGTTGACCATGGAAAGACTTCATTGCTTGACTATATCCGCCATACCAACGTGATTGGAGGTGAAGCCGGAGGAATTACCCAGCATATTGGAGCCTATGAGGTAAAACTGGAAAGTGGTAAAAGGATTACATTCCTGGATACTCCTGGTCATGAGGCCTTTACAGCTATGCGTGCTCGTGGTGCTGAGGTTACTGATGTTGTAATCATTGTAATTGCTGCTGATGATACGGTGATGCCTCAGACTGTTGAAGCAATTAACCACGCACAGGCAGCCGGCGTTCCCATTGTATTTGCAATCAACAAGATTGATAAACCCAATGCGAACCCTGAAAAAATTAGAGAAGAACTTTCAAAAAGGAATATACTGGTAGAAGACTGGGGAGGTAAATACCAAAGTCAGGAAATATCAGCCAAGAAAGGAATCAATGTTGATTTATTGCTTGAAAAGGTACTGTTAGAAGCTGAAATGCTTGACCTGAAGGCTAATCCTGTTAAGCTTGCCACCGGCACAGTGCTGGAATCATCACTTGATAAAGGACGAGGATACGTAGCCAAAATTCTTGTTCAGACTGGTACTTTAAGGCCGGGTGACTTGGTGATTGCAGGTACTACTTATGGTAAAGTAAAGGCTTTATATAATGAACGTAACATGCCGGTTAAGGAAGCAGGCCCAAGTACCCCTTCATTGTTGCTTGGTTTGAATGGTGCTCCTCAGGCAGGTGATACGTTCAAGGTGATGCATGATGAACGGGAGACTAAGAACATTGCTTCAAAACGTTTGCAACTGCAGCGTGAGCAGGGAATCAGGACTCAAAAACATATCACCCTGGATGAAATTGGGCGCCGTATTGCAATTGGCGACTTTAAGGAACTTAACATTATTGTTAAAGGTGATGTGGATGGTTCAGTTGAAGCTCTTGCTGACTCCCTGTTGAAACTATCAAACCAGGAAGTACAGGTTAACATTATTCACAAATCAGTGGGCGCTGTTACGGAAAGCGATGTACTGCTTGCTTCTGCATCAAATGCTGTTATCATCGGCTTCCAGGTACGTCCTTCATTGAGTGCCCGCAAACTTGCTGAACAGGAACAGATAGATATCAGGCTATACTCCATCATCTATACTGCCATTAATGAAATTAAAGCAGCTATTGAAGGAATGCTTGCTCCTGAAATTGAAGAGAAGATTATTTGCAATATTGAAGTGCGTGAAGTGTTCAAGATTACCAAGGTGGGCACTGTGGCTGGATGTATGGTGCTTGACGGTAAAGTACACCGAAACACTAAAATACGCATCATCCGTGATGGTATTGTGGTTTACACCGGTTCTCTCGGATCACTCAAAAGGTTTAAAGATGACGTTAAAGAGGTGTCAGCAGGTTATGAATGCGGCCTGAATATTGATAACTTTAATGACATTCAGGTCAAGGATATCATTGAAGGGTACGAAGAAGTTGAAGTAAAACGCAAGCTTTAATATACTAGAGAACAAGCTGTAAAAAGCTATGGAAGTGGCTTTAATATTCGCTAAAACAGGATTATTATATTATAGAACCGGCTTTACGAAACAGTAGAACAGGTTATATAGTATGCTGAAACAAGCTTTACGAAACTATTGAAAGGGCTATATTATATGATAGAACCGGCTTTAGGATATTAGAGAACAGACTTTAATTAATTATAGGAATAGAAAAAGGTGATTGCTCAGATCACCTTTTTCTATTGTTAGTTATTTGCCTTTATATAAGTACTTAGTACATCATAAACATGGTATTTGGCTTGGACATCAGGCCAGAGCTTTTGAATAATTGTCACTCACTTTTTCCCAATTAACCAAATTCCAGAATGCATTAATATAATCAGGACGACGGTTTTGATATTTCAAATAGTATGCATGTTCCCACACATCCAGTGTCATGACAGGAGTGCCCGGGCAGTCAGCAATATCCATTAATGGATTGTCCTGGTTTGCAGTGGAGCATATACAAAGGCTCTTGTCAGCTTTAACAGATAACCATGCCCAACCGCTTCCAAAACGATTAGCTGCTGCTTCATTAAACTTAGTTTTGAATGCTTCAAATGATCCAAAGTCCTTATTAATAGCATCAGCCAGTTTACCAGTAGGATTTCCTCCACCCTTAGGCGACAGAATCTGCCAGTAAAGGTTGTGATTAAAGTAGCCACCTCCGTTATTACGCAGAGCAGCAGGTGCTTTGCTGATATTTTTAAAAATATCTTCGATTGATTTACCTTCAAACTCGGAACCGGCAAGTGCAGCAGTAAATTTCTCAAAATAAGCTTTATGATGTTTTGAATAGTGGATTTCTACAGTCAGTTTGTCAATGTATGGTTCCAGAGCATCATACGCGTAAGGTAATTCTGCAAATTCGAATTTCATTATTTTTCCTCCTTATGTTAAGATTGGGTTATTAAATTTGTTAGTAGTTCTAATAACCAACAAAAATAGTATTTGTTTAATCATGACTGATTCTTTGTCTGAATAGTGCAGGAAAGTAGTCGTTAAGGTTGATTTAGAGATAAATCAGTTAATTGGCAGCATAATAACAATAAGCATTGACTATAAAAACAAATTAATTAACTTCGCTTCCGTGATTTAAATTACTAATTATAATGTAAATGTTTGGCAATCAATGTTATTTGATTGTAGAGAAGCAAATGATGATCAAATAAACCTCATAAATGGAAAAGTTCAAACGTTTAAACAACATTGGTGGCGTCGTTTCTTTTGTAATTGCTGCTATTGTTTACACCCTGACCCTTGAACCGACAGCAAGCTGGTGGGATTGTGGTGAATATATTTCAACAGCATTTAAATTGCAGGTAGGGCATCCGCCGGGAGCACCATTGTTCCAGTTGTTAGGCCGTTTCTTCTCCCTCTTTGCTTTTGGTAATACACTGAATGTTGCCTTCATGATCAACCTCATGTCGGGAATTGTGAGCGCACTCACCATAATGTTCCTGTTTTGGACCATTACCCACATTGTAAGGAAACTTGTTGCAAGTGATAATGAAATCACCCTAAAAGATACAATTATTGTTCTTGCCAGTGGTTTTATTGGTGCGATTGCATTCGCTTTCAGTGATTCCTTCTGGTTCTCGGCTGTTGAAGGTGAGGTTTACGCAATGTCGTCATTCTTCACAGCAGTTGTATTTTGGGCAATACTGAAATGGGAAGAACAGTATAATCAAAAGCATTCAATCAGATGGATTATATTAATAGCATACCTGGTAGGACTGTCAATCGGGGTGCATTTGCTCAATTTATTGGCTATACCTGCTATTTCCTTTATTTTATACTTTAAGAAGTATCCTAATGTTACGCGTAAAGGAATAATTTCAACTGCTATTATTTCAGTGCTGGTGCTGTCACTGGTTAATTTTGTGATTGTACCCGGAGTAGTTGACCTGGCTGCAAAGTTTGAATTGTTCTTTGTTAATACTATCGGTTTGCCGTTTAATACCGGTACCCTGATTTATTTTGCCGTTATAATTGGTGGGCTTGCTTATGGAATTGTTTGGTCACAGCGTAAGAGAAAGTTTATTTTAAATACTGTTATTTTATCATTGACTTTTATTCTGATTGGCTATTCTTCATTCCTTATGCTGGTAATCAGAGCTAATGCAAACACTCCTATTAACGAAAACGACCCGGATGATGCTATCAGCTTACTGTCGTACCTTAACAGGGAACAATATGGTTCGTGGCCTATTTTAACCGGTCCTTATTACAATGCACCTGTTGACCCGCAGAATCCTGCCGATGATGGTTCACCTATTTATATTCGTGATAACCAAAAGGGAAAATACGTAATAACGGATGAGCGTAAAAATTCTATTACCCGGTATGATAGCAGGTTCACAACTTTTCTTCCACGTATGCACAGTCCACAGGACAGCCATATAAGGGCTTATAAGAGCTGGGGTAAAGTGAAAGGAGTTCCTATCACCGTTACTAATGAACAGGGAGAAACAGAAGTGCTCTATAAACCGACCTTCGGTGAAAATCTGCGGTTCTTGTTCAGTTATCAGATGGGGCACATGTATTTCCGCTACTTTATGTGGAACTTCGCCGGAAGGCAGAATGATACGCAAGGGAATGGCGGAATAAAGAATGGTAACTGGATTAGTGGGATCACTGCTCTTGATGAAATGCGGTTAGGGAAGCAGACTGATTTACCGCAAAGTATGAAGAGCGATGCACGCAATACTTATTTTCTACTGCCATTAATACTTGGCATTATTGGGATGCTGACGCATTTCAACAAGAACTATAAGGATGGCGTGGTGATTGCCTTGTTGTTCTTTATGACGGGTATTGCCATTGTGCTATATCTTAATCAAACACCTTTCCAGCCACGTGAAAGGGATTATGCTTACACAGGATCATTCTATGCATTTGCCATATGGCTGGGAGTGGGAGTATTTGCAATTTATGATAGCTTCAAAAAATGGATGTCTTCTAATATTGCTTTGCCTTTAACGGTATTACTTACCTTATCAGTTCCTGCTATTATGCTCGCTGAGAATTATGATGATCATGACAGGTCAGGTAAGTATGCAGCTCGTGATTTTGCGGCTAATTACCTGAACTCATGTGATAAGAATGCAATCCTGATTACCAATGGTGATAATGACACATTCCCTCTTTGGTATGCACAGGAAGTGGAAGGCGTAAGAACTGATGTCAGGGTTGTTAATTATTTGCTTTCATCAGGTGATTGGTATGTTCATCAACTGGCACGCAAAATCTATAATTCAGAACCCTTAAAGTTTCAGCTTACTCCTGATCAATACAATAAAGGGGTGAATGAGTATTTGCCTATTTATGAACAAACTAAGGAAAGAGTTGAACTAAAGGATGTTATGGATTTCATCGCAAGTGATAATCTCAGGAGTAAGGTTTCGATGAATAGCGGTGAAAAGGTTAATTATGTTCCGACCCGCAAAATCAGGCTGAGTGTCAACAAGGTGAATGCTATTAAAAACGGAATAGTACCATCCTATATGGTTGATAGTATCGTACCATACATTGATTGGGATATAAGGGCAAACTACCTCTTTAAGAATGATTTGATGCTGATGGACTTTTTGGCAAACAACAATTGGGAAAGACCTATTTACTTTGCCAGTCCGTCGAGTGTAAGCAAAGTGTTTGATATAGATAAATATTGTCACCAAACAGGGATAGTATATAAGTTTATACCGGTACTAGCTTATGATTATTACAGGGGCCTTGGTGGAGTTGATGAAATTGCATCTTATAATATACTCGTTAATAAAGCCAAATGGGGTGACCTGAATAATCCAAAGGTAACAGCTGATCCTGAAAGTAAAAGGAATGCATCGATGTTAAAACAGAATTATATAAGGTTGGCAAAGGTATTGGTTCAAAAAGGTAAATATACAAAGGCCATTGCTGTTGTTGATAAATTGATTAGTGAATTCCCTAATGAGAAGTTTACTTTTGACATATATATGCTATCGATTGCTGATATTTATTACAAGTCAGGTGATACTGTTAAAGGTAATGACTTTATCAGGACAGTTGCCCGTGTTTATGGTTCGAATATTGCATTCTACAACCAGGTTAACCCTAAGTTTGCGGAGTATTATAAAGAAGATTCAGAAGAAGCTCTCATGATTATGGCAAAACTGTTTAGTATAGCTAAACAGAATAATCAGGATAAACTTTACAAAGAATTGGACAGAACTTATATACTTCCTAAGGAGTTGAAAACAATGTTCAACTAGTAAGTTGCAACTATTGCAGTGCTTTAATAGTACTTTAATAGTTCCATAATAGTACTAAATCATTACACAACAAAAAGAACGCCGTAAATACTACGGCGTTCTTTTTGTTGTGTACACTGTGGTTAGTAATGATTAAACCGGGGCTTAATTAAAGCAATGCTATGGTCATAATTCAGGTGACATACTTTAGTTTCTTCATCAAAACAGGCTTCATTAAAGTAATGCTATGGTCATAATTCAGATGTATAGGAGTCTGTTTATTAATAGGTACTAAAGTTATTAATAGATTAATCTTTGAAACGTTTAATAGAATACTCCCAATCTTTACTATTACTTACACTATTACTATAGAGTAGTCTACCCTAACCAAAGGACAACCCTTACACAACGCTGTATAGTAGTTGTAAAGCTGCCAGGTTCATGTTCTGTATGCAAGGATAAGCAGTGGTAAAACCCATTTAAAGGTACTGTGCTTCTTTCTTTTAGGCGAGAGTAAGTACGTGGTAAAACCCATATAAAACTGCTGTGTTTCTATATTATTAGCGATAGTAAGCTTATTATAAGCGATAGTAAGCTGTGGTAAAGCCGCTCTTATGCTGTTTTTAAGATAATCCGGCTCATAATAGAAGCTGGTAAAATACTGAAATTACTATATCTCTGTTTTATGGCGACTTGCCAAAATGTAGTTCCTGATTAAAAGGAACACACCAAACAAGATGAAGGGAAGGCTAAGCAATTGTCCCATATTTAAAGCCATAGACTGTTCAAATGCTACCTGAGGCTCTTTGACGAATTCTATTAAGAACCTTACTCCAAAGAGTACAATAAGGAATATACCGAATATATTACCTGGAAGCATGGTCTTGTATTTTTTAATGTAGTATATCAATAAGCCAACAAACAAAGCAAGGTACGACAGCCCTTCATAAATTTGTGTCGGATGCCGTGGTAAACTCTGACCATCTCTGACAAATATGAAACCCCATGGCAGGGAAGTTGCGTGTCCGTATATTTCACTATTCATCAGGTTACCCATTCGAATAAAGAAACCACCTAACGCTACAACAATTACCACCCTGTCAATCACCCACCAATATGATTTGCCTGTTTTTCTGACATAAAAGTATATAGCCAGTAGAATACCTATTGCAGCGCCATGGCTGGCTAATCCCCCTTCCCATATAGCAAGAATCTTTACTGGATTGGCTAGGTAGTAAGCAGGCTCATAAAAGAACACATGACCCAGGCGTGCACCTATAACTGTGCCAATAACAACATAGGTTGCTAATTTATCAAGTAGCTCAACCTTTAGCCCTTCACGTTTAAACACTTGGTATTCAAGTACCAGGTAACCTAAAAGAAATGCAGTTGCGAAAAGCAGCCCATACCATCTGACTTGTACGGAGCCTAATTGGAAGAGGATGGGGCTAACATCCCATGTTATAAAGTTTAACGTCATTTTTACACCTGTTTAGCTTACAAAGGTAAAGAATTACCAACTAACAAAAAGCAATGATAAATTCCAATTTTCAGGATTAGTTTTCTTAATCAGCATTGAGTATTCTTTTAATCAGCAGTCAGTGCTATTTTAATTAACAGCGAGTACTGTTTTTATAAGGAGTTTGTATCGTTATTATCAGAAGTAAGTTTTATTTTATTCAGTATATCAGTGATTACTTGTTTGTAGTCGGGTGTATTACTAGTGTATTCAGGTACATTGGTTTTATTTATCAAGTTTATGCATTGGTTGATTGAGAAATCTTTTTGCTTTGCATAAACCAGCCTGTTCTTTTCAGCACCGCATAGTGCCATATATTCCTGTTCTGTTTGTCCGGGTGTGGGTATGCATATCAACCTGTTACCGGTAAATGCCAGGTCCATTAAGGTTGAGTAACCCGCCCTGCATATAACCACAGGACCAGTCATTAAAACAGCGCTCAGTTCATCAGCAGTTAAGTGGTCAACAATAGTCAGGTATTTGATAGTTCTTTTATTCTGGCCGATACCTGTGATCCCTCTTAATAACAAGCTTTTTACCGGGTATTCCTGAAGCTCATGGATCAACTTATTCTCGAATATGCTGCGGTGTGGTTCAGGCCCTGAAATAATGGCTACTATATCATATCGCTTTGCAGGTACTACTGCTATTGCCGCCTGTGTCCTTTGTGTTTCCTCTGTTTTTGTATCTGATGCCGTTACTGATTCATTGGTTAAAAAAGCTGATTCCTTTGCTCTTTCCTCTTTCATTGAAGCCGATGTCGTTGAGGTCTCTATTATCTTAGTGTCAGATTCCGTTACTGCTTCATCTGATACAAAAGCTGATTCCTTTTCTTTTACCTCTTTTATTGAAGCCGATGTCGTTGAGGTCCCTTTTATCTTAGTGTCAGATTCTGTTACTGCTTCATCTGATAATGGATCAAATGCCTTTCCTGTTCCCTCTTCTTGCAAAGCTGATGTTTTATCTGTTCTATCTTTTTGAGGAGCGGAATCCATTACTGTCCTTTTTAATAAAGCATCAGCTTCCTTATCAAATCGACTGAGCAGCCCTATAAAGCGGACATTGGAGGGTAGGGGATACCCATGCGACAGTTTGCCTGACAGGTTATCTACACTTTCCGAATCCGGTATCCAGCATTCGTTATATTTGCTGATAAAAAACCTTGTAACCTGCCTCAAAAGCGGAGCACTGAACTCTAATAGCGATGGGGGTATGATATTTGGCTGATGGGTAATAAATATACTGTATGCTTTTTTACTCCAAAGTCCATACCTATTGTCGGAAATCACCATGTCAATATCATGATCTTTAATGAGCTGTGCAAGCAGGATATGCTCTTTGATAATTCGTAAAAGAATCCTTGGGACATCAATCGCCAACCTGACCCCAACAGGCAAATACTTTGAGAATTTAATTCTATAGCCATGCAGGCAGAGGTGTCTTAAACCGGGGAATTCCTTTTGCAGCAATTCAGAGGAGCTGCCGTCTGCAGCAATCATAACGTTTGCGTTGTGGTTAATCAGTTCTCTGATTATCGGGATGCAACGGGTAGCGTGACCAAGGCCCCAGTCAAGCGGACAGATCAATACGTTAATTGACGGTTTGTTCATAGATTTTGCTGTTAATGCAAATATATAAAAGCCTAAACAAACATTGATCTGATTATTTTTATAAATAAAAAGTTTATAATTTAGCTTCATGCCAGAAAACCCTTCAAACGAACTGTTATATAAGGTTGCTTTAACGATGTTAACCGGTGTAGGTACCATCAATGCTCGTAAGCTTCTAACTCATGTTGGGGGTGTGGAAGCTTTGTTTAAAGAGAAAAAGTCCAATTTGCTGAAAATTCCCGGCATTGGTGATTATATTGCAGCCTCACTGGCTAAAATCGATACCCACTTTGAAAGGGCAGAGCAGGAGATTGCCTTTATTGAAAAATATAAAGTCAGGACTTATTTCTTTACTGATGATAATTATCCTTTTCGTTTGCAACAATGTACAGATTGCCCTATAATGCTTTATTCATTAGGGAATGCTGATCCAGACACGAAGTATATATTGAGCATTGTTGGTACAAGGAAAGCGACAGACTATGGTAAAGAGATGTGTAGTACCCTGATTAAAGGATTATCAGAGTTGGGAGTATTAATAGTAAGTGGCTTGGCATATGGGATTGACACCGCAGCACACAAGAATGCTTTGGATGTAAATTTGCCGACATTAGGAGTACTGGCACACGGTCTTGACAGGGTTTACCCAACATTGAATACTCAGTTAGCACAAAGAATGCTGGATAACGGTGGCCTGATTACCGAATTTATGAGTGGCACTGATCCTGACCGTGAAAACTTCCCCATGCGTAACCGGATAATAGCAGGGTTGTCAGATGCTACTGTTGTAATAGAGGCAGGTTCAAAAGGTGGAGCACTGATTACGGCTAACATTGCCAATTCATACGACAGGGATGTATTTGCGGTTCCGGGAAGAGTTAGCGACAATTACTCTGAAGGATGTAATAACCTGATAAAAACCAATAGGGCAGCTCTGGTACAAAAGCCTGAAGATATTATGTACATTATGGGCTGGGATGTTGAAAAAGGTGGGAAAGCACCGGTGCAACAGAAGTTGTTCCTTCAACTTGAACCTGACCAGGAAACTATTGTTAATATCCTTCAACAATATGGATCATGCAGTATGGATAAGCTTTGTTTTGAATCAAAGTTCCAGACCAGCAAGGTTGCTGTTGTGCTGCTTAATCTTGAGTTCGAAGGAATGATAAAGAGTTTGCCGGGGAAAATGTATCAACTTAGCTGATGAAAATAGAGAAACCTTTTTGTATAATTGCAACTCGTGACTTTCAGTCCTTAACTTATATATTAAATGATATGGAACAGTGTTTTTATGCAGTTACAGTTCAGAACTTTCAAATTAAAGCCTGTGTTGAGAAAGATTTGGAGCAGTTTTTTTGTTTAGTTTCAACAGGTGAAGATCAAAGAAACAGGTATTTGTTCGTTAGCAATTAACGCTAATAATTGTTTGAAATATTAATTGTTGTTTTCAATTGTTAAAATGGAAATAAAGAAGGGGATTGTTATCAGGTCAACAGGAAGTGCATGCAACATACTTGATTCATCAGGTGATGTATTTGAATGTCGGTTGAAAGGGAATTTCAGAATCAAGGGTATCAGCTCAACAAATCCTGTGGCAGTAGGCGACAGGGTGCAATTTATCCTTCAGCAGGGTGAATCGGTTGGATTGATTAATGCGATTGAACCAAGGGATAATTATATCATCAGGAAGGCAACAAAGCTAAGTAAACAATCACACATTATTGCATCTAACCTCAGCCAGGCAATTATTATGGTTACTTTGGCCAGCCCGCGTACGTCGACTGGTTTCATTGACCGGTTTCTTGTTACTGCTGAAGCTTATCATATACCTGCTATGCTGATATTCAACAAGATTGACCTGATAATGGGAGATGACTTGAGCAGGTTACAGAAGCTTTCCGATTTGTATACAGGTTTAGGGTATGAATGCTATAAGACATCAGCACTTGAAAACAGGGGCATTGAAGAAGTAAAATCGCTGTTAAAGGATAAAATCAGCCTGATAAGCGGGCATTCAGGAGTTGGTAAAACAGCTCTTATTAATTCTATTGAACCAGGCTTGTTGCGAAAAGTAGGCGAGATTTCTGAAGCACATCATAAAGGAAAGCATACGACCACCTTTGCTGAAATGCTTCCTCTGAGTTTTGGCGGATTTATTATTGATACTCCGGGTATAAAAGAGTTTGGATTGGTTAATTTTAATAAACAGGAAATAGCTGAGCGGTTTCCCGAAATGCGCCAGTTGATGCATAAATGCCTTTTTAATAATTGTACCCATGTGCATGAACCCGGATGTGCGGTAAAGGCAGCTTTAGCAAAAGGTGAAATTGACCAACAACGATATGTCAACTACATCAGTATATTAAATGATGAGTACTTTGAAGAAACAGAATGGGATTAATTTTATTAGGTCAAATAATGTATGAGGGTAGTAATTCAACGGGTAAGCAGAGCATCAGTAACCAATGATACATCTGAAAAACGTTCCATTCAATATGGACTACTCATATTTTTGGGTATTGAAACCAATGATGGTCCTGATGATATTGCCTTCCTGACGGGTAAGTTAGCCAGATTACGGATTTTTGATGACCAACAGGGGATAATGAACCTTTCAGTGATTGATGTAAAAGGCGAACTATTAATAATAAGTCAGTTTACACTCCTTGCAGAAACCCGCAAAGGCAATCGGCCATCCTACATAAAAGCCGCAAGGCCTGAAATAGCCATTCCTCTATATGAGAGCTTTATCAGAAGCTTAAAATCAACCACAGGCCTTGAAGTACAGCAGGGGTGGTTTGGTGCACATATGCAGGTAGAGCTTGCCAATGATGGTCCTGTAACCATCATCATTGATTCAAAAAACTGATCATCATGTTCCGGGATAATCGGTAATTGTTAACGTTAGAAGCTCATGGTAAGGCCAAAACTAGGCATTACTGGTAACTGATATATCTTTTCACTGGTTATTCTGTTTACATAGAAGATGTTATCTCTGTCGTAAACATTAGTAACACTCAGGTTGGCTTCAAGTAAACTATGTTCACCAATATGAAACCGTTTCATCATGCTGAGGTCCAAACGATGGTAGGTGGGCAGTCTTGATTCGTTAAGGCCTGCATATTGAATACCCAACTGTCCATTTTCAGTTGTATAGTCAGTATAAACACCATTTTGGAAATAGAGCTTCTCATATAAGCCCTGATTTTGAGTGAATGGGAAGCCTGAACCAAAGTTCCAACGAACATTAAATTCCCATGAAAGCTCACTGCCAAATCTATAGGATGTAACTAAATTAACATTATGGCGCCTGTCGTAATGCGGTGCATAATCAATCATTTCATCTGACCGGTTCACATATGCAAGGGAGTAAACAGCCCAGAAGTAGATCTTGCGCCGGTCATATTTGAATGATACATCCACACCATTTGCATTGCCATTCTCAATAATGAAGTCTTTACGATAATAATCAATCTTATAATCAGGACTTGAAGGATTAGAATATGGAGGAATGTCATTATAGATCTTATTCCTGTTCATATTTGTCAACTGAGAAAAGTTTTTATAATAACCTTCAACATTGATGCTAGAATAAGGGAATGGATCAAACTCAACACCGGCAATAATATGCTGTGATTTCTGGAGTTTGTGCTTTACTTCCTTCTCTTTGTATGTTTGCTGCAGATTGTCCTGACCGGAGAGGAACCCATAGAATAGATTAACAACATCCCTGTCAGAATTGGCGCTGATAAGGTTTTGTGAATAAAGTCCGGCAGCCATCTTTAACCTGATATGATCAGTAACATTGTATTTCATTGCTAAACGGGGCTCAGGAGAGAAGTTAGAGAGTGATGCATAGTATTGAATACGAAACCCTGGTTCAAACAGCAGTTTTCCTCTGGTCATTTTATACTTGACATAGCCGGCTAATTCGGTAGTGTTTTCAGTTTGTTCATACCTCAGACCCACTGAATTTGTATAGTTAAATTCAGTTTTAAAGCCTAGCATTTCTATTCCGTATTTGATTTCGTCCTTACCAAGGAAATACGTGAAGGCAAGTCCCATATTGAAGCCATTGATCAGGCTGGAACGTGAAGGTTGTGATTGTTCCAACATGTCAATTTTATAACCTGAATAAGCGAAATTACCTTCAAGAAGTACTGCGTTGTTACCGGGTATTACCACGAAGTTGGCACCAACACCACTTGATTTCCATTCGTAGGATGCAAGGTTAGTATAATCCACCTGGTCATTGAAATTAAAACCATATAAGTTAACTTTTGAGCCGTTGCTTGAATTGATGGATATTTTGCCGTATAAGTCGGTATAGTTGAATGGTAATCCCGTGGAATCAATGTAGTCATAGAATATCTTGGATGATTCTTTCAGGTATGAATTCTTGGCAGTAAGGATGTATGATATACTTCCTTTACCATCATCTTTTTGTTTAACCAGTGGGCCTTCAAGCATTAGTTTTCCTCCGAATGTGCTTAAGCCTGCTTTCCCTGATGATCTCTTCTTATTTCCATCTCTGGTAGTGAGGTCCATGATAGATGAAATTCGTCCACCGTATTCTGAGTTGAATCCACCGGTAAAGATATCAGCGTTGCGTAAAATATCTGTATCAAATACAGAGAAAAGGCCTATGGAATGGAAGGGATTATAGATTACCATTCCGTCAAGGATTACTTTATTCTGAATAGGTGAACCGCCACGAATATAGAGCTGACCCCCCTGGTCACCGGTAAATACTACGCCGGGCAGCACCTGAAGGTATTGGGCCAGGTCAGGTTGACCACCAATGGTTGGTATTCGGCTGATTTGTTTGGGGGTGATCTTGATTACAGATGTACGGGTGTCATTACGTGCTTCTTGCTGCTCGGCTGTGATTTGAACTTCCTGAAGGTTAAAGGCAGCTTTTCTCAAGAAGAGTTTCTTTGAAAGAACCGTTCCCTTTTTTATGGTTACAGATTCACGAACAGTATCATAACCAAGGTTTGTAACCATAAGGGTATAAGTCCCTTCAGGTATCCGTGAAATAGCAAAGTATCCGTTTACATCTGTTGCCGCTCCATGTGATGTTCTATGCAAATATACATTGGTAAAGATAACAGGTTCTCCTGTTTCCTGTTCGTATACAAAGCCACGAATAATCCCATCCTGTGCTGAGATTGTTGTGATTGTTGCCATCAATATCATAATGGCTAAGGTTACCCGGTTAAAGAAGTGCATAATTAATATGGGGGATAATGATAATGTCTTATAAAATGAAGTTCGTTAATTTGTGTTTTATTTTAGTAAACTAAGTTCACAAAAATATGTATAAAAGGACTAAAGACAAAACAATTGAGGCTAATATTCTTTGCTTTTCTAAAGGAAAGAGTATGCTGAAATTAACCCAGGCTATTTACGTACCACTTGATCGCTTTCTTTAAACCATTGCGCATACTATATTCCGGTTGATAACCCAACAGTGTTTTCGCTTTATCAATCGAAGCCAGTGAATGTAATACATCACCTTTTCGAGGAGGCCCGTAAACAGGTTTAATACCCGAAATGTCAGGTCGGTAATCTGTTAGTAATTCAATAAGATAGGCATATAAATCGTTAAGTGAGGTGTTTTCACCAAAAGCAACATTATAGACAGTATTTAGACTTTCCGGATTGTCAGTAAGCAAGGCCAGTTGGTTTATCTGAACCACATTCTCAATGTAAGTGAAGTCACGTGATTGGGTGCCATCACCATTAATAACCGGAGTTTGTTTCTTCAGGAGGGCTTTAATAAAACGAGGGATTACAGCAGCGTATGCACCATCAGGATCCTGCTGTTTGCCGAACACATTAAAGTACCTTAGCCCTATGGTTTGAATGCCATACAAGTCAGCAAATACTTTAGCATATAGCTCATTCACATACTTAGTAATGGCATACGGTGAGAGGGGATTCCCGATCACATCTTCGTGCTTTGGTAAAGCAGGGTGATCACCGTATGTAGAAGAACTTGCTGCGTATACAAACCTTTTAACTCCTTCATCTCTGGCAGCAACAAGCATTTTCACAAACCCGTCAATGTTAACTTCTGTTGAAGTAACGGGATCGTTTATTGAACGGGGTACTGACCCAAGTGCTGCTTCGTGTAGCACATATTCTACTCCTTTGCAAGCTTTATGGCAGGTTTCCTGATCTCTGATATCTCCTTCAATTAAAGTGAAACAAGAATTACCCTTGAAGGCAGCGATATTTGAATGTTTGCCGGTTGCAAAGTTATCCAGGCACACTACCCGGTTATTCTGAGAGAGTAATGTTTCAATCAGGTTAGAACCAATGAAGCCCGCGCCTCCTGTTACAAGAATGGTTGAGGAATATAGCTTTCTCATTTTATTTATTTAAATCGACTTTTTTGTGAAAGATGATAATGGCAAAAGTATCTTATCAAACACAAAAAATTGTACGATAACAAAGTCTTTGTTATCTACCAGGGCAAACATCCTGTCGCGGTCGTATGTAACCAATGAACCATCAAATGGATCTGTTTCAGGTTCAGGAAGCAGACGTACGAAGGTCCTTATTGATTGTTTAGTTCCATCCTTGCATTCAAGAGTGATTATGTGCTTGGGTGCTGAGTTCATGATGGAATCTTTGCGTTGTGGTTCCATGTCATTCATGAGAGCTTCATACCGTATATTACGGAATGCATTTACGAAATTGACAAGTTTGACGGTATCGTATATCGGGATTTCCATATTGTCAGCCAACCGTATGAGTGATAATCTTTCATTGTTTTGATTAACAACAATATAAGATTCTTGAGGTTGATCAATAAACTCGACTTTAATCTGTTTTATTTCAGGGAGTTTCTTATTAAAAACAGTATGTACTCTCCAGTCTGTTTCTAAGGTTGAAAAACGGGTAGCTACAAAACCTCTAAGACCGGGCATATAAATTACTACGGGAGAATCAGCTCCTTCCATAAGAGCAAAGGTGCCTTCATTATCCATGGTAGCATCACCAATATAGAATGTTTTAGTGCATTTTTCATGAGGGAAAAGCTTTAAATCGCCAAGACTGATGCGATACTTATGTTGATAAATTTCAACTTTGACTGATTTAACAGCCATCACTTTAAGAATGTTGTCGTGTGCTGCTTTTGCAACAGGTTCCCTCACTTCAAGATTAGCCAGAGTTTGAAGAATAGTTTCAATATTTTCCTGCAGCGCACCATACTTTTTATTCAGTGTCCATGATCCGTTTGGCTTCCTTTCTAGAAGCACCGATTGGTCGGACTTATCTGACATGAAGATTTTTGTAATCGAAGCAGTATCCTGAACAGCAAATTCACTCACTTTAGGATTAAGCGTTTTATTTGATTGTGTATACACTAAAAAAATGGCAAGTACAGCCAATATGAGTGTAATTACAAGTATAATTCTGTTTTTATGCATATAGTTATTTGTTACTTGCTGAAACGGTGTTTTCGAACAGCAAATTGAATAATTCCAAACAAGATAATTAAGCCTATAGGTAAAAGAATATTCAATAATTGCCAGGTCAGAAGGCTTTCACGTGCCTTGTTTATATCAAGGGCTCTTAGTTTAAGCTCACGTGAACGGACCGACATGAGCCCGGTATCATCGCACAGGTAGTTGACAGAGTTAAGAATAAGTTCCTTATTACCGAATGTTTGACCGGTATGTCGGTCATAACCAAGTGGAAGAGGTGTATAGGTCCCATTGGCAAATTGTACCTGGTTTCGGATAATATCTCCATCAGCAATAATAATCATGCGGTTTTCAGGGCTTTTCCCGGTAAAGCCTATTTCAGGAGCCTCCGATATTTCCTTAGGAATCCTGTTAATAAATACTGATTCAAATTGGCCTTCTAAAAGTACTGCAACCGGTTGTCCGGCATCAATATAATCATGAGTGTCAGGATCTTTACCGAGTAGTTCAAGACTAATCATCACAGGTGTTTGTGCAATCCGTGTATATTTTGAAGAAGAAAGTAATATAGTTTTCTTAATGGCAGGATTTCCGACAGTGTCAATGCTGCTGATGAATTCTGTGCGGATTGCATTAATATTTCTCACAATTGGGTGCTGTGAAACAGCAGTGAGTACCGGGAAATAGGGCCATTGAAAAAACTCAAACTGTGGCTGATTACCCATATACCCTGTTACCATGGGTATGGGTAATGAATTAAGATCCATCAACAGGTTGCTGTTGAGCCTTACCCCATACTTGAATAACTGGTCGTTAAGGTTGATATCCTGTGTAATCCCAATGGTACGGTTGGTGGTTTGTAGACTATCCATTGTAGCCAATACCGGGTCAATAAGCCATAATACTTTACCACCTTGCATGATATACTGGTCAATGATAAACTTATCTTTTTCACTAAAAACTGAGTCAGGTTTTGCAATAATAATTGCTTTGTACTTATTCACAATATTGTACGATTCATTTTCAGCTTTTTTGCGTTCAGTGAGTGAATTAACCTGTCCGTTTATATCAACATAATCAACAATGTAATAATCAGATAACGCATGAGCTACATCAGCGGTTTCAAGTTCAGTAAGTTCACCATGGCCCTGTGTAAAGGCTATTCTAGGTTTACTGGTAGTGCTGAGTTTTCTGATAGCGCTTGAAATATTGTATTCCAATGACTGAATGGAATTATTGATTATTGTTTCAGGTTCAGCACCCAACTGGTTGGCCAAAAGTGACACAGGAACTGTACGACCTTTATAAGTTACCAGAGCACCAGGGAAAATGCTCTGCTGCTGCTGGCCATCCTTTGTTCTGACGCTGATATCAGTAGGTGCTAATCCTTGTTGAACCAGACGGTCATAAACATCTTTTCTGGTTTTGGCATCTTCTGAAACAGTAGGATTAATAAATTCATACTGAATATTGTCGCTGTATGCTCTGAATTCATCAAGCATTTCCTTGGTTGACTGGCTCAATCTTTTAAAGCCGGCTGGAAAATCGCCTTGCAAGTAAACCTTGAAGTAGACGATGTCGTCCGTTTCTCGAAGTAATTGTTTAGTAGAAGAAGACAGTGAGTATCTTTTTTCAGAAGTTAAGTCAAAACGTGTGAAAATATAGGAGCCAATAACATTGATCAGGACAACAATGAATATTCCGGCAGCAAGCTGGGTAATATTATTTAATTTTAAATCCTTGTTTTTATTTTTCACTTTTTTCATACTAATTATGCTTGGGAAGAATTTATAAGCCGTTGCAGGTATTGATGACTATTTTTCCCATTTCCTGCTTTCGAGAGATATTTTAGTAAGTAAGTAGAATGCTACTATCAGGCTTAAAAAGTAGATTACATCCCGAGTATCAATAACCCCTCTGCTCATGGAGGTATAGTGAGCCTGAATACCTAATGATTGAATAAACAGGTTTGCTTTACCAAGAAGGGCTAAATCGGCAATGAGGTCAAAGCCTATATAGATGAATCCGCAAATAACCATTCCGGAAATAAAAGCTACTATTTGATTATCTGTAAGTGATGAAACAAACAACCCGATGGAAACAAATGCAGAACCAAGGAAAAGCAGACCTATATATGAGCCCCACAATCCCCCAAAATCAAGGTTACCTTTAGGCAATCCCAGTTGATACACTGAAAAAACGTAGATAAGCGTAGGCAGAAGAGCGAAAACTACAAGAGTAAAGCTGGCCAGGTATTTGGTCAAAATGATCTGGAAATCAGTAATCGGTTTAGTAAGCAGGGTTTCAATTGTTCCGGAACGTTTCTCATCAGCAAACGAACGCATAGTGATAGCGGGAATAAGAAACAGAAAAACAAACGGTGCCAACACAAAAAGGTTGTCCAGAGATGCATACCCGAAGTCTATAACGTTGAAGCCTGCTGGAAATACCCATAAGAAAAGTCCATTGATAGCCAAAAAAACAACAATGGCTATATAGCCTATCAGGGAATTAAGAAAACTAAAGATTTCTTTTTTGAAAAGTGTGAACATATTGGTTTTTTCAGATGCTGATTTTGAGCGGCTAAATTACTTAAAAAATAGATAATGAGTACTGATTTCTTTAGCCTTTAACCTTAACCTTTTTACCTTATGCAACCCATCAAGCATTAAACTCTATTACTACCACATCATCAGGCTTTAAGCCCAGTAAACTAGAGGCATTCCCTTTATTGACTGCAATTTCAATAAAACCTGTGGTGCTGAACAGGAACACAATCTCACCTTCAGGGACTTCACCATACGCAGTATTAACTGTACCGATATTTTCAGGCTTACCCTTGATGAATAAAGAGAAGCTCCTCCCTTTTCCCATATCCCGAAACTCTTTTGAGGTAACATTAAGGAACAAATTCTCATAATTGTCAACATATATTACCCGTGCACGTAAAGTATTACCGTTAAACTGGGGCTTCATGTTAATAAATGTATTGAGTTCTGAACGTGGTATACCTAAATCCTCAACGTCATTTCCTAAAGCTAGATGAATAGCTGTTTTAACAAATCTGTCACGACTAGAAAAAGTAAAGAAGCCGGTATCCTGTGGAATCGATAATTCAATTATCTGTTCAGGCAATTCATCAAAAATCATGGTAAATATTCCATTGTCAGCACCAATAAAATACTGTCCATTATATTTAACCACAATATGCGGGACTGATTCTGATTCCTCAGTGTTAATACCTATAATGTGTATAGTTTTTTCAGGAAAGTGGTGATAGGTATTGCGTATAATAAAAGCCGCTTTCTTGAGGTCAAATGGTGGTATCAGATGGGTTATGTCGACAATCCTGGCATCAGGTAAACGCTTGATAATAGTACCTTTTACAGCGCCAACATAGTGATCAAGAAGCCCCCAATCAGAAGTAAGTGTTATAATGGCCGACATAGTATTAGGTGATAATGTTAAACTTAGTGCAAATTTAAGATTAAACTTCTGGAATAAATACAAACTTTGATTTAATTATCAGGTATTGAAGTCGCTTTTTCGCAATGCAGGGGAATAAAGCATACGGGAATGTCTGTTTTAATGTAATTTATTTGCTAATTTAGCTTTTCTGAAAAAAATGTACTTATCAGGAAAGAATAAAGTCATACATTTACTTCCTAAATATTGAGACTTTATGAAAAAAATAGCCTTATTTCTCTTTTTACTCTTGCTGCTGAATTCATGCCTTGACACAGGAGGCAACTATATGAAGTATGACGGTTGGATCTATACTGATCAGATAAGCATTCCTGATACTGCCATAGTGGGTGATAGTATATCATTATATGTTAAAGGGGGTGCACCAAACAGTTGCTGGTATAACCTGGTACTCAATCTGACCAAGCAATCTGATACACTTTATTACATTGCAGGTACCGGTACATATGAATCAACAGACGGGTTATGTGCTGAAATCTACCAGGTTGTGGATACTAACTTTATCTTTAAGCCCCTGAATGCCGGTAAATATATGTTTATTGCTAAGTCACCCGGCCAACCCGATATTAAAGATTCCCTGATTGCTATTTCAGCAAAAGGAGTTAACGGAAGATAGGATGCTGTATGAATAAAGCTATTGTATGATGAAACAACCATTAGAATGGAATACACAGCTTTTTTCTGTTGCTAATCACTAAGTTCTTAATCTTTAACTACCGTATCTCTATCCCCTGCATCTTTAACCACTATATCTTTAACTGCTGCTATTTTTGATACAGCAACAAAATCTCTTTCAGTCTTCAGCAAATTAATAATGAAGAGCAGAATATTCTTCAGTTCGGCCAGAATATTTAAATATAGAATACTATTCCGGGTTCCGGTTTCATTATTCTTTATTCTTCGTATTTGTTTCTTACGTGAATCTTCTAATAACCTGATTATAATCTGTTGACGGGCAATCACAAGATCAAAATTCTCATAACTATTCTTTTGAATGATGCTGATAATGTCATTAGTAAAGAGAGTTAACTCGCCTTTAATCCTTGAGATTTCTTCTATCTGTGGAGTAATCAGTGATTTGTGATTATTCTCAATATGCTCGAATGCGGGATTTACAATATAAGATATGCAGTGATTAATTTCACGCATATAATCGACTGATTGTACATAAAACTGACCAGTATCTGTAGTTTCATCCTTCAAATTAAACAGGATACTACTCATGTGTGTTTTCAACCTTTTAGTTGAAATATTAAGATGGCCGGCATTGCACTTCGCGTTCTTTAATAATTTACGATCTTCGTTAATTAATCCGACAATAGTATCATCCAAGATCGACAAACTTTCACTTAATACATTCTGGATATTGACAGAGCTTTTTGAAATCACATGAGCATCATCCATTTCTTCCATGACCATATCTTGTTCCATATCTGCTTTACGATCTTCAGAACGGCGTTCATGTATAATATTGGTTTTGAAAGCAATATAAACAGCAAGCCCTAGCAAAGCAAGAATAGCGACGAAACCGCCAAAACAGATAATAACTGCTGCCAACAGGGCAATTGTAAAAGCTGCAAGAGCAGTAAAGAACCAGCCTCCAATCACAGAAAGCACACCGGTAATACGGTAAACTGCACTTTCACGTCCCCAAGCCCTGTCGCTTAGTGAGGTACCCATAGCAACCATGAAAGTAACGTAAGTGGTTGATAATGGAAGTTTCAATGAGGTTCCTAAAGCTATAAGCACACTTGCAATCACCAGGTTAACACTTGCTCTTAGCATGTCGAATGCGGCTCCGTCGGGCATTTGATCTCTGGTTATCTGGTCTGGTTCTTCAAACCTTTTTTCAATCCATTGGTGCATTCCTACTGGAACAAACTTACTAAAAGTGCTTGAAAAATTTATAGCTCCCCTTACCAGGTTCCTTGATAGAATGGAAGAATTAAAACGTTCGTTTCCTTCCTGTTGCCGGCTTAGATCAACAGAAGTTGCAATAACGGTTTTAGCCTTTTTAGATGTCCAGATGGTAAAGACCATTAATATACCGGCAATCAATAAGACCCAGGTTTCAGTAACAGCATCTTTTTCAAGCCCTGTCATCATGAAAGTATCAGGATCAACACCCGGATTGGCAATAAATAGCTTGAATGCATCTAAACCTGCAAGAGGAACGCCGATAAAGTTGACCATGTCATTACCCGCAAAAGCAAGAGCAAGAGCGAAGGTGCCAAATAACACTATCAGCTTTAAAATATCAAGTTTAAAAAGAAGCATACATAACTGGAATAATACTGTAAGTGAAGCAAACGATAAAAGTATTATACGTAAAGTATGATCTTCAATGTAGGCAACAGATTCCTGAGAAATGAAGGAAGTGCCCTTAGCCCCTTTTATTACAATAAAATACAAGATTCCAGTAATTGCAGCAGCACCCCATATGGCACCAAAGTACTTCAGGTTGTACCGAATATTAAAGGTAAAGATCATTCTTGTAATATATTGAACAACTGTCCCAAAAGCAAACGCGAGGGCAACGGAAATTAATATACCTGAAATAATTGCTAATGCTTTTCCTGAATTAATATATAGACCGATGTCTTGAATCGTTTGGCCAGAACCGGATAATTTAATAAATGCAACCCCTACTCCAGCACCCAAAAGACCAAATACAATGGAAACAGAAGTTGAAGTCGGGAGCCCGAAAGTGTTGAATATGTCAATCAGGACCACATTGGAAATCATCACAGCAATAAAAATGATCATCACCTCATGAAAACTGAACATAGACGGGTGGAAAAGACCTTTTCTGGCAATTTCCATCAGACCGCTTGAGAAGGTAGCACCGACAATTAAGCCAACAGAAACCACAAACATTATTACCTTTAAAGGAGCGACATGTGCACCAATAGCTGAATTCATGAAATTAACAGCATCATTAGCTACTCCTGTAAATATGCCACTAATGGCCAGAATAAAGAGTATAATAATAAAGAAAAGGTATATTGTATTCATTAGTGGTTTAGTTGATTATTTTAAGTTTGACGCAATAGCCTGATTAACATTGATAATGTGATCACCGATTTTTTCACATTGATTAGCTATATCATTAAAGAATGTAGCGTGCAGAAATGAATATTGCCCTGCTTCAACGTTTTTCTTGTTGATAGTTATCAGATTATCCCTGGCATCATTTATCATCAGTTCCAACTCTGTTGCCTTTACCAAGATGCCGGGCTTATAATCTCTTGCAAGGTTAAAATTCATATTGTCAATAGTCTCCTTAACTAAATCAAAGAACTTTAAGATCTCATCACGCATTTCAGGGGTAAGCCAAGCGTTAGCTTCATTCTTCATGCGAATAGTTTTTTCAAGTTGCATGCACTGGTCCCCAATACTTTCCATATCGTCTACCATTTTTAGCATGGAACTGACTTTACGTGATCCAGACTCGGTAAGATCATTCACAGCCATTTTAGTGAGATAATTGGTAAGAACTATTTCCTGTTGGTCAGTAGTTTCTTCATATTTGAAGAGTTTCTTCTGAATTTTTAGAAACTTTTCATCACGTTTCTCTAGTAAATAGGCGGGGATAAGTGAAAACATATTGGCTATATGCTGCCCGTAGTGAAGAATCTCATCCTGTACTTGTAAAAAGTCCATTTCACTCATTGACAGATAACCGGTATCAATGTACCTTAAACCTGTTTTCTTTCCTTCGTTAGCTCTGATAGGAATAACAATAACAAGAAGTTTATTGAACCATTTATAAATTAGGAAAACCAAACCTGCATTCAGCAGATTGAAACCTGAGTGAAATAGTGTCAGACCAAATGGAGCGGCAAACCTGTTTGATAAAGGTGAACTGCCTGATAATTGAAAAGTAAAATCAGCAGTAACCTGAATAAAGAAATTAAAGAATATAAAACACCAAATAGCCCCAATGACATTAAATAGGGTATGAGCCAGTGCAAGCCGCCTGGCAGGGTTAGTAGCAATTTTTGCCGCAAAGTTAGCAGTAAATGTAGTACCTATATTTTCACCTACTATCATTGCAGCAGCATTCTCAAACCCCATCCAACCATTAAAGCACATTACCATGGTAAGGGCAGTGGTTGCACTTGAGGAGCGTAGTAAGATGGTCAGTAAAATGCCGGCACCGGCAAATAGCAGGTCTGTTGCCATGCTGTCATCGCTTAGTCCTGCTATGCTTGATAGAAATCTTGATTGTTCACTTATTGTAGGTAAGGATTCTTTTAAGAAATAGAATCCGGTAAAGATCAGTACAAACCCTGTGATCAGCCCTGCAAAATAACGGTACTTCCTATTCTTACGAAAGAGTAAGGGAAGCGTGCAGGCCATAATAGGAAGCAATATAACTGAAAATCCTGTTTGGAAACCAATAAAAGTAATTAACCATGCAGTTATAGTTGTACCAACATTTGCACCAATCATGAGTGATAATGTCTGATCCAGTGTAAATAGTCCGGCATTGACAAAACTAACCAGCATTACGGTTACAGCCGTAGAGGACTGAATGGTGCCGGTAACCAGAAAACCTGATAAGAAACCTTTAGTACGGTTTGATGCTATTTTTGAGAAAGTTCTTCGTAAGTACTCACCTCCCAGCTTTTGCAAGGCCTCACTCATAGTCTTCATTCCATATAAGAACAAGGCAAGTGAGCCTAAAACAGACAGAATGTTCACAATAATTTCCAGAGTATCAACCGGGTAACTCATAAACTATTTCCTTGGGTTATATGGTACAAAAATATTAATGAATTTGCCAACTTGACAATAAATCTTAGCCAGATTTACTTAATAATCTGATAAATCCGTTAATTATTTGCAATAAGCTATAAATCAAATTACTAAAGTAAGCTGTTTAATAATAAATTAACAAAAACTTAACATTGGCATAATTTTAAGAGGTAGTGATAAACTAAATTTGCAAAATATTTCACAGGACTAATTTAGACAAAACCAAACAAAGATAAATTATGAAATTGGACAAAGTATTTCAGATACTAGTACCTAAAGACAAAAAATTTTATCCATTATTCTGTCACGCATCTTCCAATTTGGTTGAATGTACAGAGGTGTTTAAAGAGTTATTGAATGCCAAAGATGAGGAAAAGCGTAATGAACTTGTCAAGGAAGTTAAGAAGCTTGAAAAGGTTGGTGATCAAATAACCAGCTCAATTTTTGATCAACTTAACTCAACTTTCATTACTCCATTTGATCGTGATGATATCCACAAACTTACTAACAGGATTGACACAGTAGTTGATTTAATCAACACCTGTGCTAAACGCATTCAACTTTATAAATTATATGAAATACCACCGGTATTTCACAAGATGGCTGATTTGATTGAACAAGCAGCACACTTGATAAATGAAGTGACCCTTGGTCTGAATGACATTCATACAATATCACATTTTAAAAATCACTGTATTCACATACAGGAATTGGAAAATGAATCTGACGTCCTTAACTATTCTTTCCTCTCTGAAATATTTGATTCTGAAACCAACGCCATCAGTCTTATAAAGAAAAGGGATATATTAAATTCACTAGAGAAAGCAATGGACCGTTGTGAGGATGTTTCCGACGTATTTGTAACCATCATAGTAAAGAACGCCTGATTACTTCACAAGCTGATCAAATGGATATAATAGTTATTATTTGTATAGCAATTGCTCTTGGATTTGACTTCCTGAACGGGATGAACGATTCAGCCAACTCAATTGCTACCATTGTTACCACCAAAGTTCTGTCTCCCAAAATTGCCGTGTTATGGGCGGCGTTCTGGAACTTCGCAGCAGCGGCTATACTGGGTTTAAGTGTAGCCACTACTATAGGAAAAGGAATCATTAATCCTGTTATTGTCAACGAATATTTTATTCTTGCATCGCTGATAGGAGGGATTAGCTGGGTTTATTTCTGTACTCATTTCGGATTTCCAATCAGTGTTTCTCACGCACTTATAGGAGGTTTGATAGGCCCGGCAATGGTTATTGGAGGTACTAAATATATTGTAGGCTCGGGTATTCTTAAAGTAGGCATTTTTATATTTTTATCACCGCTTATAGGTTTTATTCTGGGCTTTTTAATGATGTCTCTTACGATGTTAATTTTTAAAAACAAATCACCCTATAAAGTCGATACATTTTTTAGAGGAATGCAGTTAGTTTCATCAGCCATATTCAGCTTAGGACATGGCGGAAATGATGCTCAAAAGACTATGGGGATTATTGCAGTACTGTTATTCAGTACCGGACATCTCGGAGCTGAATTTTATGTACCGGGTTGGGTAGTAATAGCTGCGTATTCCTCTATTGCCTTAGGTACATACTTTGGTGGATGGAAAGTAATAAAAACGCTGGGAACAGGATTAACAGATCTTCGTCCGGTGCATGGTTTTAATGCCGAAACAGCAGGCGCTTTAACGGTTATTGCCAGTACTGTAGCCGGTATTCCGGTAAGTACTACACACACTATTACCGGTTCTATCATGGGTGTCGGGGCTACAAGGCGTTTATCGGCAGTCAGATGGAATGTAGCTGCAAATATAGTAACAGCCTGGTTCCTTACCATTCCGGCAGCCATGGTTATTTCAGGTTTGATTTATTGGTTGATGACTTTGTTTGTCCACGGATTGTAAAATAGTCTAACTTTGTGAAGTATATGGTTCTAGAGTTTGATGTTTATTCATAACCTCAAGCTCTATTTTTGTTAATCAGAATTGGACTTAAAAAATTTAGCAGTGATAACTTCCCTATTGCAAAGGTTAAATATAAAGGAGTTAAAGCCCATGCAGGAAGCAGCTATCAAAGCTATTCGCAAGGGCAAACAGGTAATATTACTATCGCCGACAGGCTCAGGTAAAACGCTTGCATTCTTATTGCCTCTGGTTAAGATGTTGAACCATGATGACCTTGGGGTGCAGGCTTTAGTACTTACTCCTTCGCGTGAGCTAGCCTTGCAGATAGAGCAGGTGTTCAAAGCAATGCAAACAGGTTTTAAGGTAAATACCTGTTATGGCGGACATCCTATGGCTACAGAATTACGCAATCTTTCAGCCCCTCCCGCATTGCTGATTGGTACTCCTGGCCGGATCGCTGATCATCTTCACAGGCAAAGCATTCAAACTGATTCTATACAGACCCTCATTCTTGATGAATTTGATAAGTCTCTTGAACTGGGTTTCAAGGATGAAATGGAATATATCATTAACTCTATCAACTCTATCAATACTCGTATTTTAACTTCAGCTACCACCCTGAATGAGATACCTGCTTTTGTTGGCATGAACGACCCCGTAAAGGTTGACTTCACTACTACTGAAAACAATACTCATCTAGCTGTCAGGTCAGTGAGAGCTGAAGGGAGCGATAAACTTGAATTGCTATTTAAGTTGATATGCCAGTTAGGTGATACTTCCAGCCTGATTTTTTGTAATCATCGTGAGGCTGTAAACAGAATAAGTGAGTTGTTGTCAGGTAAAGGGATTTCACATGGTATCTTTCACGGTGGAATGGAACAGGAACAGCGTGAAGTGTCACTTATTAAATTCCGTAATGGTACTCATCATGTATTATTAACTACCGATCTCGCATCACGAGGATTGGATATTCCTGAGATCAGAAACGTTATCCATTACCAGTTACCAACTACTTTAACTGCATGGACTCACCGCAATGGGCGTACTGCCCGTATGGATGAACAGGGTACAGCCTGGTTGCTACTTGCTGAAACTGATTATGTGCCTGAATTTGTTATTGATACAGTAGAGGAGGTCACAGTTGCTGAAGAGGCCGTGCTTCCTGATCCTACGCCGTATGAAACGATCTATATCAGTGCCGGTCGAAAGGATAAAATCAGCAAAGGTGATGTCGCAGGATTCCTCATGCAAAAAGGACAGCTTGTAAAGGATGATATCGGTAAGATTGAAATATTAGATTATGCTTCTTTTGCAGCAGTTAACCGATCAAAGGTCGATCGGCTAATACTCCAGATAAAAGGAGAACAGATTAAGAAGAAAACAGTAAAGATTGAAATTGCTTATTAAGACTGCAACAATGCTGCCATCAGGGCATTCTGTACACCAAAGCGTTTACATTCATCCCTGCACCAACTGAAGCGAATACAAAATAATTACCTGACTTGAGCAGATGGTTATCAACGTGGTTGTTTATAATCTCATCATAAAGGATAGGTAAGGTAGCCACTGAATTATTTCCCAAACGTGCAATAGTCATAGGCATTGAGAACTCAGGTCTTTGCTTAATACCATACAACTCATATAGACGGTTTACAATAGCATCATCCATTTTCTCATTTGCCTGGTGAATCAGTATTCGTTCTATTTGTTTAATATCAAGACCGGCTTTATCAATACATACTTTTATAGACTGAGGGACTGTTTTTAAAGCGTATTCATAAAGCTTACGCCCGTTCATTTTGAGGTAGATATTATCCTTTAACTCAGGATTGTAGGACTTATCCATTGTTAGAAGATAAGCATGATTCAGGGTGTCAGAACGAGTGATGTGAGAGAGAACGCCAACAGGTTCATCACTATCAACAGCGCTTAAGACTACAGCTCCGGCACCGTCAGAATAAATCATACTATCACGGTCGTGAGGATCAGATATTCGTGAAAGAGATTCACTACCAATAACCAAGATGTTTTTTGCATCACCTGATTTGATGTAATAGTTAGCCTGTATGACTGCCTGTAACCAACCGGGACATCCAAACGGCACGTCATAAGCAATAGAATAAGGATTCTCGATTCCTAATTTGTACTTAACCCTTGCAGCAAGAGTAGGTACTATATCAACATAAGTGCCCCCTGCTTTAACGTCACCAAAGTTATGAGCAACAATAACATAATCCAGGGTTTCCTTATCAATGCCAGCATTGGCAATTGCTTTCTCAGCAGCCATGAAAGCCATATCAGATGAAACCAAATGAGATTCAAGATAACGGCGTTCATCTATTCCGGTTATTTGCTGAAACTTGGAAATTATCTCTTCAATTGGTTTGTCTATCTTAGTACCGTTCGATTCATAGAACACGCTGTTTTTAAAGTCCGAATTCTGTACTTTGATATTTGGGAGATAGCTCCCTGACCCTTTAATAACTGAATATATCATATCTTACTATAAAATTCTTTATTAATAAAAACAGTTAATTTTCCATGATTCCTATTAAAGAACCAGTAAAAGTATTAAATATACTGATACAAAATAACGGATAATGAATACTGCTATTTCAAATCCGTAATACAATCAGTAAATTTGCTTTCAATATCGTTTGCAATCTCAATAACCTCGTAAAAGGAAGCTATTGATTTGTTATAGGTATTGTAAAATAATTTCTCGCCAAAAGTAATGCAATTATTGGTTGCTTCGTATCTTAAAAATTCAGGGTTTAAATCATGAGTCCCCAAACGTATCCTGTCAAGTGCATCTGCATCTTTCAGGATAGCAAGTGTTTCCCAAACAGGGTGGTTTATGGGCTCATCACAGGATAAAGAATGACAGGTAACAATTTGCCTAATGGTGTCAATATCGTCATTAGTAGCGCCTTGTAATTTGAACTTGTCTTCGTACAAAGGTAATTTCATACGTGAGGCATCGGCTCCATGTTTAGTGCAATAACCATCATTGGTTCGTGCCATATCATGAATATAAGCGCCTAAAAAGGCAATTTTTGCTTTTCCTGTCTTTCCGGTGAGAACTCCTAACTTCAAACAATGTAACATTACACGATAAGTATGCATAACCCCGTGCAGGAAACTTTGGTGATCAAATTGCTCTTTTGAAAGGTTGAATTTGTTGAAGTCTATGTTATAAATTTTGTAATCAGTCATGAATCCCCTTGTTATAAACAACCAGATATAATCAGACTGCTCTGAATACATCAATTAAACCGCTCTGAGTATATCAATAAGTATAGGTTTTAATCCTGCAAAGAAGAATTCTACCGCTATAACCATCATAATCAAACCCATAAGTTTCATCATGACTTTGTTACCTGTTGGTCCTAATACCTTAGCCAGTTTGCCTGAGCTTAACATTACCACCCAAGTGATAAAAAGTGTAACACATATAGAAAGCACCAGAACCATTTTTAACTGGAATGTAGTGCTGTCTTCCATTAGTACTATTGCGTTAGTTATTGCCCCTGGTCCTGCAAGTATGGGTATTCCAAGAGGGGTGATGGAAATATCATCAACGTACTTCTTCACCATCTCATCATCCATTTTTATTTTACTAACACGAGCCTGAAGTAAATCATAGCCCATAATAAAAAATATGACACCTCCTACTATCCTGAATCCATTAGCTGAAATACCGAAGAACTTGAACATGAGTTGTCCGGCAAAAGCAAAGAGCATCAAGATAATAAAAGCAGTAGTCACTGCCTTTAGTGCTGTACGTCGACGCTGCTTCTCTGAAATGTCAGCAGTCATAGTCATAAACACAGGTATTACCCCCAAAGGGTTGATAATGGCAAAAAAGGAAGTGAAATAGAGTATTGCAATGGTTAATAGCTCGTGTGATGCAAACATAGATAGATCTTTTTTATGACTGAATTTTACTGAAAATAATAGCCATTATCTCATTTTCCGCTTGTTTCGCATTCTGCTCAATTATGGCTCCTTCAGTAATAATTTTCTCAACAAAGGCCTTGTCTTTGAGCCCCGCAGCGTTGATCCTGACATTTAAGAAAGCGCCCATTACAGATGAGCGTACTGCTAATGCACCCACTCCGGCATCTGTAACTGAATTAGGATTGCCCGTTTCGGCCATTGCCCTGATGATTTCGAAAGCTTCAAATGATTTCTTCATCACCCTGAATGGGATCTCAATAGCATATTTGGTGGCCTGTTGAATAGCAATGGTGCGATCTGCCTTCTCCTGGTCAGTACTCTTGGGCAGTCCGAATGCGTCCATGATCTTATTAAAAGCATTGGTATCTTCATCAACCAGGTGGATCAGTTCATCTTTTATGGCTTGTCCTTTTTCAGCCCATACTGAAAACTCTTCCCAGCGTTCATCCCAACCGGGTTTATGTGATGACAGATTGGCAACCATGGTGGCAAGTGAAACACCCAATGCGCCCATGTAAGCTGATATGGAACCTCCTCCAGGTGCAGGTGACTCAGATGCTGTTTCATTAGCAAATGTAGTGCAGGTCATTTGCATAAGTTTTGGTGAAGAGCTGTCGTTGCGAAGCACATATTCAATAATCTTTTCTGACGGGTTAAAAGGTTTAAGATCATCAAGTCCGAGTGATTTAACAGCAATCTTAATGAGTTCGTTTTCAGATACCCCTGCTGAGCGTTGTTGTTTGCGAAGGAAATACTTCCCTGCATCCGTGAATACCTTAAGCGGTGCCAAACCTATCAGTTCTGACCCGGTGACACGCATCCCTCTTTCCTGTGCCTTTTTACAGGCTTCTTCAAAAGC
>JBAXYX010000011.1:0-33708 GCA_041670625.1 Lentimicrobiaceae bacterium
AAGAATTCACCACTCACTACTCATCACTCACCACTCACTATCCATTGGCTGTTCGATACGGTAAATATCTTCCCTTTCCCTTCTGCTCTCTTGAAGGTGATGAAAGCATACAACTCTTTCCCGATTGCTTCGGCAGGTAAATCCAGTAAGATGGTTCCATCCCGGCGGGTGGCAGCATGGGTGTTTACGTGACTGTATGCTTTATCAGTGGTGGCGACTGACAACATGACGATGTTTCTCCTTTTCTTACGATGGTCCTTGTTTTCTGTTTTAAGTGTAATAATATACATCAAATATCGTGCCAATACGTACTTTATTAGGATTAAATACGAGCTTCAGACGCATTTATGCGTATATAGTCCGTGTTAAGTCCGTGTTTAATCCGTGTTAACTCTAAATGTGAATGAATGATAAATTCCGGTTGGCTGTTTCAGGAGTTCTATTTAAAAAGATAATGACCGTTAAGTAGGGTGTAACGCAGGTTCTTCTTTATTTTGGTTACATAAAATACTCCATGCTTACAACGATTTCACGAAGAGAATCATAGCACACCAATAGCACACCAATAACACACCAATAGCGCATCAATAGCGCATCAATAGCACACCAATAGCGCATCAAACCTGCAAATAGCATTATTGCAAAGTGAGAGTAACCATCAAGTATTTGGGTATAACGGTCGTGACCTCCCTAATTTTTTGTCCTACTCATTTTTACCGGACAGCAATAGTTTTAGACATAAAGGTGTACTAACTAACACTTTAAATGCTTCGTTCAAGCTAATCATAAGGTTGAATAAGCATTAGATGCGTTCTTTAGCCCTTTGATACTGTGAAGGCCACTCGATAGAGTCATTTAATTCATGAGCACAGGTGTGAGGCAGATAAGGATTACGTAACAGTTCTCTTCCAAACATCACCATATCAGCTTTCTGAAGTTCAAGAATTTGCTCTGCCTGTGAACCTGAGGTGATTAAACCTACAGCGCTGGTAAGTATTCCTGTTTTACGAACAGCTTCGGCGAAAGGTACTTGATAGCCTGGTGAAAGTGGTATCTTTTGAGTACTGACATTTCCACCCGATGAACAATCGATCAGATCAACGCCTCTGTCCTTGAGTATGGTGGCTAATTGAACAGTCTCACTCAACGACCAGCCCCCTTCAACCCAGTCAGTTGCTGATAACCTTACAAATAAAGGATAATTAGCCGGCCAAATTGGTCTTACAACATCAACTACTTCTAATAATAAACGTATTCTGTTTTCAAATGAGCCACCGTAATGATCGGTTCTTTGGTTACTAACAGGCGATAGAAATTGATGCAACAGGTAACCATGAGCACCATGAATTTCTAAAACTTTAAAACCGGCTTCTATGGCCAGTCGGGTTGATGCTTCAAAGTTACTTTTAACTTTGTTGATACCAAGGATATCCATTTCTTTTGGTGACTGATCTTTTGGCGAATATGGCAGGGCAGAAGGGGCAACGGTTTGCCATCCACCTTGACCGGGTATCAGTTGAGCGCCTCCTTCCCAAGGTGCCTGGTGTGATGCTTTGCGACCGGCATGAGCCAACTGGATACCACAAATGCAGCCCTTGGAGTGCACAAAATCAACTATTCTTTTTAGTCCTTTAACCATATCAGGTGACCAAAGGCCTAAATCGTAGGGTGAAATCCTCCCTTCGGGTGATATGGAAGTGGCTTCAACAATCACTAGTCCTGCTCCACCTACTGCACGACTACCCAAGTGCACAAGATGCCAGTCATTAGCATATCCGTCAACCGCTGAGTATTGGCACATGGGTGACATTACTATTCTGTTTCTGAAAGTAATATCTTTTATGGTAATCGGTTTAAGTAGTAGTGACATAGTATGATGATTAGTTTTTAATCAAATGACCAATTCATTAGCTTTCTTCCTTAAAAAACACTTTATAAAAGTGCATATCTCTCTCTGTATCAAATCCTTTTTCAATATTTTCACGGTCACCATGAATATAAATGTGAAAGCTTTTATCAAGCTTCAGGATACTCTTGAATACTTTTGCCTGTTTCTTTACGGCTTGTCCTGAAATATCAAAATCATCAAGTAGCGGTGTCTGGCGTTCACTTTCAAAATCCTTGCGGTATTCATTAAACGTTTCAATCACCTCTTTGTCGGCAAACACTTCACTCACAAATTCTTCCATGTTGAAATTATCATTTTCCTTGAAAAATTTCATTGACTTATTAAGTAGCTCGGCTTGTGCCGGACGGTCAACATCAAAAGATTCAGGAAGTTTATTTTTCACGAATTCCTTGCAAAGCTCCATAGTTTCACGGGTTTGGTGAAAATCGTCGTTACGTTCACGCAGTTTCAGGAACTCATCAAACCAATAATGAGTATCTGCATTTTTCCCTGATGTATCAATCACAGCACATACATATCCACTATCAGCCTCTGTATTAAATATCAGGCAACCTTTTTCCAACTTATTGATATTAATGCCATCCTCCTGATCAACCAGGTAGTTATCGTCAGTTGGGTATACTTTCAAAAAGGTCTCCCTTGATTCCGATTTAAACAATCCAATGGCATCAACGGCTTCTCCATCAAGATAAATATTCGTAAAAAAAGCCACATAGAATTCTCCGGGTTTAATCATCGGGTGAATTGACCGTGAATAGAGATGACGGGCAAAGTTGACCGAATTATCGTAAAAGGTATTCTCGTTGTCAAATACGGTGGTAGCATAATGATACACTTCATTGAGATGGAGATCACTTTCATGAAACAAATTATAATACTCATTCTTTGAAAAGGGCGATAAGAAATATTTGGAAAGAAGATCTTTTACCTCATCCCTGACATGCAATTCAGCATTTGAAATTCGTACTCCTTCATCTCGTCCTGCGTTACCAATTTTGTGAATTGCCAGCCTGAGAAGCGTTGCTTTATCTGTTACTATCATGGTGTGTATTTGTACTGTAAGGTTTTATGGAATACTAAAATGTAATGCAATGATACGGCAATTGACTCATTTGATCACAATTTATTCGGATCAGTTGCACTAAAAATACCTGATTATTGACAACTCTGTTGTATTTTAGCCTTTTACTTTAGAAGATAATTGGGGGTATTAAGGACTGGTTAATGACTATTAATGGACTCTACAAGTCCTTTTATAGAACGCAATAGGGACTAAATATGGATTAATTAAGGATTTAATCAGAGCGCTAAAAGGCCTTTTTATAGACTTAATATGGATGGATTATGGACTATATCAGAACTACATTGAGGCTAATGAAGTCCTTTATAAGAACCTGATAAGTTCTTAATATAGACTTAATATTGATTGATTAAAGACTTATGAAGGACTTAATAAGAACGTTGTAAAGTTCTGGTGCGAATTGATGAAGAACGTTTTTAGGAACTAATAAGGACTTTTTCAGGACTTAATAAGAACGTTGTAAAGTTCTGGTGCGAATTGATTAAGAATGTTTTTAGGAACTAATAAAGACTTTTTCAGGACTTTATAAGAACGTTGTAAAGTTCTGATGAGAATTGATGAAGAACGTTTTTAGGAACTAATAAAGACTTTTTCAGGACTTAATAAGAACGTTGTAAAGTTCTGATGAGAATTGATTAAGAACGTTTTTAGGAACTAATAAGGATTTTTTCAGGACTTTATAAGAACGTTGTAAAGTTCTGGTGCGAATTGATTAAGAATGTTTTTAGGAACTAATAAGGACTTTTTCAGGACTTTATAAGAACGTTGTAAAGTTCTGATGAGAATTGATTAAGAATGTTTTTAGGAACTAATAAAGACTTTTTCAGGACTTTATCAGGATGTGATATGAAAAGGTTAAGGACTTAATTAGAACTCTTTAGGGTTTTAATAAGGATTAGTTAAGAACTTTTTCAGGAATGTGTAAGGACAGTTAAGAATTTTTTCAGCACTGTTTAGAATTTTTTAATAGACTGTAAATGAAGGTTAATGTGATTATGATAGGACTTTTGTACAAACATTATATATCTGACAATCAAATAAATAAAAATGATAACTAAATAAAATAATCAGGAAATGCGAACTACGATTAACTTAATTCTCATCGTTTTATTAACGACTATTTGGGGCAATTCAAAAGCCTGTACTAATTTTCTTGTATCAAAAGGCGCCTCTGTTGATGGAAGTACTATGATTAGCTATGCAGCAGACTCACATGTACGCTATGGGGAGCTTTACTGGAAACCTGCCGCCGACTGGCCGGAAGGTACAATGGTGACTTTGTATGACCGAGGAAGCAATAAGCCTCTTGGCCAAATACCACAAGCCAGGCATACTTATCAGGTAACCGGTTTTATGAATGAATTTCAGGTGGCAATAGGGGAGACAACTTTTGGTGGACGCCCGGGGCTGGAAGATTCTACGGGCATTGTCGACTATGGCAGCTTGATGTTTGTTGCATTGCAGCGTTCAAAAACTGCCCGTGAAGCCATAAAAGTAATGGCTGAATTGGTGGAACAGTTTGGTTATGCAAGTTCAGGTGAGTCATTATCTATTGGTGATCCAAATGAAGTATGGATTATGGAGATTGTTGGCAAAGGAACAAAAATGGTTACTGATAAAAAGACTAAAAAATCAGTCAATGTTAATAAGGGTGCTGTTTGGGTTGCTATGCGAGTGCCTGAAGGTTATATTTCAGCTCATGCAAACCAGTCTAGGATAGCTACTTTCCCACTTGAAAACAAAAAGAATTCTATTAGTAGTAAAAATATGAATTTGTTGAATAATCCGGGAATTGAGGTGGTATATGCTCATGATGTGATAGATTTTGCACGCACCAAAGCCTTTTTTACCGGTAAAGATGAAGATTTCAGTTTCTGTCAAACTTATAATCCATTAAATTTTGAATCTCTAAGGTTTTGTGAGCTAAGGGTTTGGATGGCATTCAATGCAATTAATAGCGACATGCTCAGGTACTATGATTATGCAAAAGGTGACATTACCAAGGAACGTATTCCTTTATTTATCAAACCAGACTCAAAATTGACTCCAAGGGATCTTATGAGTTTTTATCGCGATTATTTCCAGGGAACTGAGCTTGACATGTCGAAAGATGCAGGTGCCGGACCTTTTGGTTCACCTTACCGCTGGAGGCCCTTGACTTGGAAATATGATGGAGTTGAATACTTCAATGAACGTGCTACTGTTACGCAACAAACAGGTTTTTCATTCATAGCTCAGATGCGTAATTGGCTACCTGACCATATCGGGGGGATCAACTGGTTTGGTGTAGATGATGCAGGTTCAACAGTTTATGTGCCATTTTACTGTGGAATTACCAAAGTACCTTACTCGTATGCTGAAGGAAATGGTGATATGCTTACCTATTCAGATGATGCTGCATTTTGGGTATTTAACAGGGTGGCTCAGTTTAAATACTTGTTTTATAACCGGGTAATGCCTGATCTGAAAATAGCTCAGGATGAGTTGGAATCAGGTTTTGCTGATGAAGTTAAAAAAGTGGATAATGAAGCACTGGCTCTTTACAAGGTTAACCCTGAGAAAGCTCGTATGTACCTGACTAATTATTCGGAGGGTGCTGCAAACAAAACTATCAAACGTTGGAAAGAGCTTGATCATTACCTGCTTGTGAAGTACATGGATGGCAATGTGAAGAAAGTGAAAGATGGTAAATTCCTTCGAAATGCATATGGATTTCCACAATCGCCTTTATTCCCGGGCTATTCAGAAACCTGGAAAGAACAGGTAATACAAAAAACAGGTGATAAATTGCTTTATAAGGAATAATGATATAACTTGCTTATTGTCAGCTATTAATACTGACAATTGATTAGTAATTAATCAACAAGGGTAAAACGAAACGACAGGTTCATTTGATAATTGAACCTGTCGTTTTGTTTTATTGTCTTCATAATGACTTGATCCTGTTTCTAAACTGACTCTGAGTAGTCTTTATGTTTACTTTGAGCACTGCTTACGCCAAAGTTCAGTAGTCTTCACATTGACTCTGAGTACTGTTTACGCCAACTCTTGGTAGCCTTTATGTTGACTCAGAGTAGTGCTTATGCTAACTCTGAGTATTGCCGATGATCATTATGAGTAGTCATTATATTGACTACTCATAGTTCTGAAAACGTTTAAATATTGACTATTTAATTCGAATTCTTGCATCAACAGCAACCACACCTTTACTATTACCAAGCAGTGGGTTGATATCCATTTCCATAATTTCAGGTGCTACCACGCAAAGTGCAGATAACCGGACAATTGCATCAACGAAGGCAGGTAAGTTAACTCCTTCCTGTCCACGAATCCCTTCAATAATCTTGTATGATTTAAGATTTTTAATCATGCTCGTTGCTTCAGCAGGAGAAACAGGTGCAAGTGTTGATTGAACATCCTTTAGTACTTCGATGAAAATGCCACCTAACCCGCAAAGAATCATGTGACCAAAGTTTGATTCTTGCTTAGCACCGGCGTAGATTTGTACACCTGAAAGCATGGGTTGGATAAGTATGGCAGTGGTATCCTTAATTTTGATCATCCGCTCGAACTCAGAAGTTACCATGGAATCTTCTTTAACGTTTAGGGTAACGCCCCCGACATCAGATTTGTGAATAGGTCCAACAACCTTCATTACAACGGGATAGCCTAATTTATTAGCAGCTTTCACAGCTTCAGCAGCAGAAGTAACCACAGCTTCACCGGCCCGGGCTATACCGGCAGCGTCAAGTAGTTGTTGTACTTTTTCAGGTGGCAGATATCCTTCAGGTGAATTATCAATAATATTGCGGATTGATTTTTGATCAATTTCAGGAAGTGCAACATTTTCAGCAGGAGCAGGGGTGTTATAAACACGGGTTAGTGCATTCCCAAATACTACTTCTTCAGGGAAGTTGATGTGTCCCATGCTGATAAAATCATTGATTTCATCTTTAACATTCACAATGGAAGGTAAGATAGGGAAGATAGGTTTAGGTGATGTCAGCATCTTTTCATGCAACAGTTTGTAGACTTCAACATTGGAGAAAAGGCCGGGACTGCCAAAGATAACAGCCATACCATCAATATTATCAAATTTATAATTGCAGTAATCAATAATTTCACCTAATTGTTCAGCAGTACCGGTTGCCAAAAAATCAATAGGGTTAGCTACAGAAGAGCCGGCAAATAACTTGCTTAATAACTCAGGGCTTTCCAAGTGAGGTACTTCCATTCCATTGTTTGACAATACGTCAGTAAGCATTACTGCAGGACCGCCGGCATGAGTGATAATAGCAATGTTATTGCCCTTAAGCTTTTTATGCATGAAGATGGCGGCAATAGTAACCAACTCTTCGCGGCCATAACACCTTACAATTCCTGCTTTGCGGAATAGCGCATCAACTGCAGTGTCGCTGCTTGCCAATGCGCCTGTGTGTGAGGACGCAGCACGGCTGCCTGCTGATGAAGTACCTGCTTTTATAGCTACAATATGGCATCCTTTACGGATCAGAGATGAGGCGTGTTTCAACAATTTAGCCGGTTGGCTGATACTTTCAATGTAGAGCATTTTAACCTTTGAACTGTTCTCAGGATCAAACGTTTCATCAAGATATTGCAATACATCTTCAATACCTATCTGGGCGCTGTTGCCTACAGAATAAACACTGCTGAATGAAAGTCCGTTGGTTATGCCGGCTTCCATGATAAAAACTGCGGTAGCACCTGAACCTGTGATGAAATCCACACCGTGCGGTTCCATACGGGGAATTGGCGTACTGAATACGGAGGTATGATTGTGATTCATCATACCAATGCAGTTTGGTCCTATCAGGCAACCATCAACTTTATTAATGGTGTCAACTATTTGTTTTTCTAATCTTGCACCTTCTTCATTTTCTTCATGAAAACCTGCTGAAAAAATAACGAAGGCACGTGTATTCTTTTTATATGCCAACAAATCAACCGTTGCAGGGCAATATTTGGCTGCAATTGCAAGGATAGCCAAATCTACTTCTGGAAGGTCATTGGCGTCTTTATAACATTTAATACCTTGAATTTCCGTTTCTTTAGGGTTAGTGACATACAATTTCCCGGGGAACTTATGGTCAAGAAGGTTTTTTAAAACTTTTCCACCTGGTTTAGTAACATCATTGGAGCCACCGATTACTACAATACTCCGCGGATTTATTAGTTGTTGTTTAATCATAATAATGAGTCAGTTATTAAGTATAAGTATGCTATTTGTAATTCACATTTAGAAGGTGCGAAGTTAGAAAAAATTGGAAGGAGATAAAAGCGAAAAGTAATATACCATTAGAACAGAGTAATATCGGAGAAGCATCTGAACAGTACCTGAGCATTATCTATACGGAATCTGAACAGTAACTGAGTATCATCTGAGCTGTACCTGAACAGCATCTGAGTATCATTTGAACAGAAACTGAGTATCATCTGAGTTGTACCTGAACAGTAACTGAGTATCATTTGAACAGAAACTGAGTATCATCTGAGCTGTACCTAATCAGTATCTGAGTATCATCCGAATAACAATTGAGACTTATCTGAAAAGTACCTGATTATTATTTAAGTATCATCCTAATAGAACCTAAGCAGTACTTGAACCGTAATTGAGTATCAACTGAACATTACCTAAAGTGTACTTGAAAATTACTTGCACAACATTTGAGCAAAGTAAACAACAGAATTATTAGTCAATAATTGACTGCCTGCCAATATTAACCTGGAATGTAAAAGGAATGAGAAAGAATGTTGTGATGGTTAAGTGGTCACTTCTAATTCTCAAAAAGAATAGATAATGCGACCACTCCGGGTCCGACATTAGTTACTAAAACGGGAGATGCATCGTTGATAAACAATGGGTCCATTCCGGTTAATTGGATCATTTGCTCTTTGTACCAATTGGCAGTAACAATATTCTGGGCATGTGAAATAGCATAACCCCATATTTTCCGCTTACCTGCCATTTTCTTTACACTCTCCATGATGAGAAATCGGCTACCTTTTTCTGTAAATGGTTTACCAAAAGTATCAGTTGTACCTTCATCATTAACAGTAACAATAGGTTTTATGTTAAGCAATTTACCAATCAAGCCCTTAGTATAGCTCAACCGACCGCTTTTTACCATATACTTGATTGATTTAGAGGAAACAAACATTTTAGTGTTCAGTGACCATTCAGGTATCATGGTAGTGAGTTCGTTATGAGTCATACCCTGTTCAAGTGCTTCAGCAGCACGAAGTACTATCAATCCTAGTCCACATGTTAATCGCTTAGAGTTCAAAACAGTAATAGGTTTTCCTGTTTGTACTGAAACCGTATGAGCTGCTTTGCTGCTATTTGACCATGTCCCACTCATAGCAGCACTTATATGAAGTCCGATTATGGATTGAAAATGGCTTGCCAGGTATGAATATTTGTTAAAGAATTCTTTGTAAGGAGGTTGAGCCGTTGTAGGATATACGGAGGACTTATCGAGCATTTTGTAAAACTGGGATGGGAGCATAGTGAGCCGATCCAAAAAGTAAGTTTCACCAAAATGTATACTTAAAGGAATAACCTGTATTTGATATTTTTCTATTAATTCCTGAGGGATATCACAAGTAGAGTCAGTCACTAAAGCAATCGGGTGATGAGGATTTGAAGCAATTTCATGCTGCATGACCATATCATCAACTTTTTGGAATGATATACTTCCATACCTATTGAGTACTTTTAAAACTTTTGACGGCTGATCAGTGTGAATATGTACTCTCATTTTACGGGGTGAACCTGCAACGACCATCGAATCACCCAAATGTGCAATTGATTTACGAACATTTGAGAGGTCAATAGATCTTTTATCATCCAATGATAACATGGCTTCTGTACAATACCTGAAAGTAATAATTTCATGTGATACTATTTCAGAGTCAGCTATCACTACTGTATCACGCCCGGTAAGCATTTTACGTATTTCACCGGCTTTAACAAACTCAACAATACCTTGCAAAAAGACCACAAAACCCTTAGCACCGGCATCAACAACTTTAGCTTTAGCAAGTATTTCAAGTTTTTCAGTGGTAGCATCTAATGATTCGAGGGCTTTTTGATAAGCTTTAGCAAGAAGTTCAATAAAATCGTTGATGGTATCTTTCAGGATGTAGATGAACTCTGCCCATTCCCTGATTACAGTTATCATTGTACCTTCAACGGGATTAGCAATTGCTTCATAAGCAAAAGTAACCGCCGTGCGTAAAGCTTCAGCAAAAGTATTTACACTGATTGTTTCCTGCTTTTGTAATTCAGTACTGAACCCGTAAATAAACTGAGCGAAAATAATTCCTGAATTACCTCTTGCACCTGTTAATGCTGCATCTGCCAAAGCAGCTACAGTAACACGCAGGTCATCAGTAGGTATAGGTGTATCAACTATTGAACGCATTGTTGAAGCAAGATTGGTTCCGGTATCAGCATCAGCAACCGGGAAAACATTTATCTTGTTAATCTGTACCTGGTTTTCAAAGATCTTTTGTGCCCCGGCAAGAAAACTGTAATAAAGAGTTTTCCCATCCAATTGAGTTATTGATTTTTGTACTTGACTCAAAGCTCAGTTTATTAATTAACTATGTAATTATTTTGTAAAAAAACTCAATAAAAAAAACTCCTCAGAAATCTTTTAAATGAGTACTCTCCCTCTCAAATAGAAGTGCAAAGGTATTAGTAATAGAATTAAAATAACCTTAAAAAAAAATCTGCTGTTTGTGGGTCTATGTTATTTGATTCTTTTAAACTTATTAAGTTTTTCACTCTTTATGATTTTATTCAGGTCCTCTTCAAGATTATTGAAATCATTGACTTTACCGCAATCATACATCTCAATAAGAGGATCATTTTCAAGGATCATTTTCATGATTTCAGCAGGGGTAGGTGTCTTGGCTAGCCGACTATACTCGTAATAAGTCCATTTGGTAAAGGCAACATTTCCATTTATTCCTCTCTTATCAAGCAAATATCCATTTGCAAGAGTAACCGGGTACGCTAAGTCACCGCCATAGTATATATCTGATGGGGCAGGGTAGGAGGTTAACGATTGTTTATCATCAGATAAAGTAACTGGTACATGCATTAAAAAGTCGGCTTTTGTTTTATAAATGATCACAGGAGCATTTGCTAATATGGGTTTTCCTTTCACTGCTGATACTTGTTGTTTGGTCTTACATCCGGTAAATACTATCATTGATGCCAATAATAATAAGGAAAGAGTGCGAAATAGTTTCATAAAGCTGGTTTATTATAGACTATGAAACAAAGATAGCAATATTTTCGAATTACTAATTTGTAGAAAGAGATATTAATACTGGTAAAAATTTGTATTTAACTTTGCCGTTTTGGCATGAATATTGTTTAATAAAAAACAGTAAAAAAATCTTTCATGATTGGCAAATAGGTATTATTTTTGTTCCTAACTTCATTCAGTGATCACCCATTTTAACAAATAATAAAAAGATGAAAAAGTCAATTTCAATTCTTGCTATGTTATTGTTTTCTGCAAGCTTTATTTTTGCTCAGGAAACTCCAAAACCAGCAGCACCAGTTAACCCTAATGCACCGGATGTTTCTTTTACTAAAACTGTTCATGATTACGGAACTATCTTTGTTGGTGGCGATGGTAACTGTGAATTTGAATTTACTAATACCGGAAAAGAACCTCTAATTCTATCAAGTGTGAAGTCATCATGTGGATGTACTGTACCTAGCTGGCCTAGAGAACCGATATTACCAGGGAAAAAAGAAACTATTAAAGTAAAGTATGATACCGGCAGAGTTGGCCCTATCAACAAAAGCGTTACTGTATTGTCAAATGCTAAGACATCGCCGGTTGTACTACGTATCACTGGTAATGTAGTAAAACAACCAGTTGAGAACACGGTTCCTGAAAAAACCTTGAATTCAGGTGCATCACCAATGGCAAAGTAAGAATAAATTACTAAATTTATAAAATAACTGTCTCTTTTACAGGCAGTTATTTTTTTTGATCTTATTTTTAATAATCACTTTAAAAGTTTTAATATCTGATTAATTAGTTCTAATTTTGCCTGATAAAGTAAAAATCAAAATCGCAATGCCTACTATTTCAGAACGTGGCACTTTGATGCCAGCATCACCTATCCGTAAGTTAGTTCCTTTTGCAGAAGCTGCTAAAAGAAAAGGGATAAAAGTTTACCATTTAAATATTGGTCAACCTGATATTCACACTCCTGAATGTGCTTTGGATGCAATCAGAAACTATGACATGAAAGTCATTGAATACAGTCATTCAGCAGGTAATGAAAGTTATCGCCGTAAACTGGCAACTTACTATCAAAAGATAGGTATCAATATTAATCACAATGATATAATTATCACTACAGGTGGATCAGAAGCTATTTGTTTTGCTCTGAAAACTTGCCTGAATCCGGGAGACGAAATTATTATTCCTGAACCCTTTTACACCAATTATAATGCGTTTGCATTAGATGCATCTGTTAAAATTATTCCTATTACATCTGATATTAAGACAGGTTTTGCTTTACCTCCGATTAGTGAGTTTGAAAAGGCTATCACTCCACGCACTAAAGCAATTATGGTATGTAATCCTAACAATCCTACCGGCTACTTATACAGTAAAGACGAGCTGATGCAGTTAAGGGACATTGTTCTGAAGCATAACCTTTATCTATTTGCTGATGAGGTGTATAGAGAGTTCTGTTATGATGGTGAGAAACATTTTAGTGTTATGCAACTGGAAGGGCTGGAAGAACATGCTGTTTTGATGGACTCGGTTTCAAAACGTTATAGTGAATGCGGAGTCAGAATTGGAGCGCTGGTTACTAAGAATAAGGCTGTCATTGCTGCTGCTTTAAAGCTTGCGCAGGCAAGATTAAGCCCTCCATCACTTGGCCAGGTTATAGGTGAAGCATCACTGGACACACCGGCTGATTATTTTAAAGAAGTATATGATGAGTATATTTCACGTAGAAATCTTGTTATCAATGCTCTCAATAAAATACCCGGCGTATATTCACCTATGCCTAAAGGCGCATTTTATTCAGTTATCAGTTTACCTGTAAAGAGTGCTGAACATTTTTGCCAGTGGTTGCTTGAGGACTTCAATTACAATATGCAAACTGTTATGCTGGCTCCTGCTTCAGGGTTTTATGCTACCCAGGGCCTTGGTAAAAATGAAGCTCGTATTGCATATGTGTTAAAACCTGAAGACTTGAAAAATGCTGTTCACTGCTTGGAAGAAGCATTAAAAGTGTACCCCGGAAGAGTTTAATAATTCAACCTTATATAAGAAAATGCGCAGTAATCACTGCGCATTTTCTATTTACCCATTTTTTAGTCTAAAGCTACTTTATTAAAACTTTATAGTTACTTTATTGCTAAGATATTGTTACTATACGACTGCTTTACTATCACTAAACTAACGCTTTACTGCAACTATACTGCTACATTATTGTAACTATGCTACCGCTTTACTGTAACTATTCTGCTACATTATTGCAAATAGACTGCTACATTACTTCTACTTTACAGTTAACCATTAGTAGCTGCATAGTTTTGATTAGTTCATTTTCATTTGACTTTTAGTTACTTTATGGTTAGCTTCGGGTAACCTTGATCATGGTTTTACAGTTGCTTTTTTATTATCATTCATTTGCATGATTAACATTGTATAGTTTCCTCATCATAATTTAATAGTCACCTAAATATTATTTAACAGCTACTGTGTAACCATTCCACAACTATCATAATTACATCAAATGTTTACCTTATTAACATCTAACAGATGCCTGATTAAATGCTCTACCGTTATCTTATTATAATATAATAGTGATCTTATCAATATCGTACCGCCAACTAATATTCTCTAATAGTCGCAATAAGGTTTCCTTTTATTACTATGTAATCGCTTTACAATTACTATTGCCATTAACATGACTTTAAGATTATTCAAAATCACGATAAAGAAGGTACTTTTTACGTATTTCCTTAAATTGTTCCAGACCTGCTGTCCAGGAATTGCGGATAGCAGCTTCATCCATTCCTGATTCAATTTGGTAACGCAAAGTATCGGTACCGGCTAATTTATAAAAGAAGGAAGTAAAGAAACCTTGTTTGTTGGTATCAGCCTGGTACAAATCAATCAGCCAATGTAACCTGAGTTGTGGATATTTAATGATACTATCAGCGGAATCCCTCAGGTTTAAGCCAAAACACTGCTGATTTTTATATGGAGGATCCATTGCACCGGGTTTACTGACCGGGGTAAACTTATATCCTTGAATGGGTGATGCAGGGTAGCCAATAATGGAAAATGGGTAATCAGTCCCCCTGCCAACACTGACTTTTGTCCCCTCAAACAGGCATAATGAAGGGTATAACAGTACGGAATTTTCATCGGGCAGATTAGGAGAGGGTTTAACAGGTAATTTATATATACTCCGATGATTATATCCAGAACACATGATCCAGTGCAGATCGCATTTTACGCTATCCTTCAACCATCCTTCTTCATTGACCATCCTGGCATATTCAGCCATAGTCATTCCATGAACAATAGGTACAGAATGCATTCCGACAAAGGATTTGTATTTTGGCTCCAAAATAGGACCATCAACATAAAACCCATTAGGATTGGGGCGATCAAGTATTAATAGTGGAATCTTAGCTTCTGCACAGGCTTCCATAACAAGGGTCATTGTTGAGATGTATGTATAGAACCTGGCCCCAACATCTTGCAGATCAAAGACCATTAACTCTACATCCTGCAGATCTTGTGCAGTCGGCTTTTTATGATCACCATAAAGTGAAATAATTGGAAGGCCTGTACTTGCATCTGTTTCATTATTAATCAATACACCGGCATCGACATTTCCGCGAAAGCCATGCTCAGGTGTAAAGACTTTTATCACGTTGATACCTGCGCTCAATAGACTGTCAACCAGGTGAGTATTATGAATAACTGATGTTTGATTGGCGACAACACCTACTCGCAAATCATGTTTTAAACGATTAAAATATTGGCGCGTTCTTTCTGCACCCGGTTTGATATTATTGTCTAGATAAAGCGGCTCAACCGGTACTTTATATGATATTTCCGGTTTGACAGGAGCTTGAAGCGTTCGAGTGTGAAAACAGGAAGTGAGTGTGAAAGAGAGCAGTATAATTAGTAAGAATGGATATTTCATAGTGATTGTTATTCCAAAGTGTTCTAACGCAAATCTAAGCATATTTGTTAACTTTGCCAAAACTCTGTTATTTTGAATTTTGAGTACTTCATAAGCCGACGAATCCGTATTAAATCGGGTGCTTCCTTCTCCAGGCCGATTATCAGGGTCTCTATTGCAGGTATCGCAATGGGCTTGGCTGTTATGCTTATATCAGTGGCAATTTTAAAAGGATTTCAGCAGCAGATAAGCGAAAAAGTCGTTGGATTTGGTTCTCATATTCAAATATCACACTTTGACTCCAACAATTCATACGAACCAACTGCTATTTCGGTTGATTCAAACGACATTGAGAAGATCAGTAGAATTAAGGGGGTTACCAATATTCATCCTTTCGGCCTGAAAGCTGGTATCATAAAAACTAGTGATCAGATACACGGTGTTGTCCTTAAAGGATTAGATAAAACTTATGACTGGTCATTTTTTAAAGAAAAGATAATTGAAGGACGTGCTCCTAAGCTGAATGACACAAGTACTTCCAATGACCTGTTGATTTCAAAAAAGATTGCTGATCTTATGAATTATAAGATTGGTGATTACCTTAGAATGTACTTCATTATTGACAATTCAGTAAGAGGGCGTAAGTTCAAAATTACCGGGATTTATGATACGGGCCTGGGTGAATTTGATGATGTATATATTATGGGGGATATCCGCCATATTCAACGACTGAATAATTGGAGTGATCGTGAAGTATCAGGATATGAAATATTAATTGACGATTTCAAGAACCTCGACAGAATATCTGAAGAAGTTTATTCAACTATTGGTTTTGAATTAAACACTCAGACTATTCGGCAATTATACCCACAAATATTTGACTGGATAGGTATTCAGGATATGAATGTAGTAATCATCCTGGTTCTGATGGCATTGGTTTCAGGAATCACCATTATTTCAACATTGCTGATACTGATTCTGGAACATACTAAAGATATTGGATTACTGAAAGCTATGGGTGCCCAAAACGATAGTATCAGACGTATTTTTTTATATGCTTCAGTCTATATCATTTTATATGGTTTACTTTGGGGCAATGCTATAGCCTTGCTGTTAATATGGCTACAAAAAACTTTTGGGCTGATTCCATTACCTGCAGAGTCTTATTTTCTGTCACAAGTACCTGTTTCGATAGGTTTGACTGAAATATTCGTTGTTAATGTTGCAACTGTTGTAGTTTGTTTTCTTATGATGCTGATTCCGTCGCTGGTAGTAAGATATATAAGTCCGGTAAAGGCTATCCGCTTTGATTAAACTCATGTTGGTAGTAAGATTGCTAAGTCCGGTACAAGCTATTCATTTTGATCAAACTAACTCTGGTAGTAAGATTAATAAGCTCAGTAAAGACTATCTGCTTTGATTAAATTGATTTAGGTTTATGCAGGCCGCATTCTCGTGTGTCAGGATTTTCCCACCACCAACGACCTGCTCTGATGTCTTCACCTTTCATTATTGCTCGAGTACATGGCTGACATCCGATACTTGGGAAACCTTTATCATGTAAACGATTATAAGGAACATTGTTTTGATGGATGTAATCCCAAACCTGCTGTTCGGTCCATTCAATCAAAGGATTAATTTTTATAAGTTCGTTTTGATCATCCCACTCAATCATTTTGATGTTTTTTCGCGTAGGAGATTGCTCATGTCTTAATCCGCATACCCATACATCCAAGCCTTGAAATGCACGTTTCAGTGGTTCAATTTTTCTGTTATAACAACAAAGTTTCCTGTTTTCAATACTGTCATAAAACAGGTTCATACCCTTTGATTTGACCATATCTTCCACATTCTTGGCTTCAGGGAAGAAAATATTGATGCTTATGCCGTACTTTTTCACTGTTAAATCCAGTAAGTCATAGGTTTCAGGAAACAGCCTCCCGGTATCAAGAGTAAAAATATAAGCTGACTTATTTATAGCAGCAAGCATATGTGTAATAACCTGATCTTCTGCACCAAGGCTGGTTGAAAATCCCACTTCCCCGTTAAATGTACAAAATAAATATTCCAGTACTGCTTCAGCCGGTTTACCTTTGAGAAGGTTATGAAGATTATCTATTAATAAGTCAGTTGCTTTATCCATATGCTGTGTGAAATCAAATAGGATTAAAAATGCAAATTTAGTTAAAAACGACCTACAATATTAGTAGAACTGTCATGCTTATAACTTCAATAATTTGTAATTTCGTCCACTTTAACCAAGTAATACTTCAATACAAATGAGAGTACATTTCATAGCGATAGGTGGTAGTGCCATGCATAACTTAGCCATAGCACTTTATAAAAAGGGATACAAGGTAACAGGATCAGATGATGAAATATTTGAACCTGCCTATTCACGTTTGAAACAGTTGGAATTGCTGCCTGAAACCATAGGATGGAATCCTGACAAGATTTCAAGTGATTTGGATGCAGTAATACTTGGAATGCATGCTAAAGAGGATAACCCGGAACTGATAAAAGCCAGACAACTGGGACTAAAAATATATTCGTATCCTGAGTATCTCTATGAACAATCAAAACATAAAAAGCGCATAGTGATAGGGGGTAGCCATGGCAAAACAACCATTACAGCAATGATTCTCCATGTTTTGAAGGATTTGGGAATTGAAACAGATTATATGGTAGGAGCACAGTTGGAGGGATTTGATGTGATGGTTAAGTTGTCAGAAACCGCACCATATATGGTTTTTGAAGGTGATGAATACCTTACATCTGCTTTAGATAAACGTCCCAAATTTCATTTATATCGGCCGGATATAGCACTAATTAGCGGTATTGCATGGGATCACATCAATGTATTTCCAACTTTTGAAAATTATGTTGATCAATTTAGAATCTTTGCAAAAATGGTACCTGAAAAGGGAACTCTTATTTATTGTGACGATGATGAAAATGTGTCAAGGATTGCAAAAGAAATAACGAATGACATTGTGAAATTACCATATAATTTACCTGATTATACTATTGAAGGGGGTAAAACCTTTATTCACCTGAATAATCAAAAAGTGCCATTAAAAGTATTCGGCCGACACAATATGCTCAATATTGAAGGTGCCAGATTGGTGTGTGAATCAATAGGAGTGGGGAGCGAAAAATTCTACCACTCAATAAGCTCATTTAATGGTGCTTCCAAGCGGCTTGAACTGGTTGTTTCTCATCCTTTTACAAATGTATATAAAGATTTTGCGCATAGTCCCTCTAAACTCAAAGCTACAATAGAAGCAGTTAAAAATCAATTTCCTGATCGGAAGCTTGTAGCATGTATCGAATTACATACATACAGTAGCCTAAATACTGAATTTTTAAGTCAGTACCAGCATTGCATGGATAATGCAGATACTGCTATGATATACTATAGCCGTCATGCATTGGAATTAAAGAAGCTGCCATATTTTAACAAGGAAACCGTAATAGAAGCATTTGGCAGAAATGATATAAACGTATTTAATGAAAGTAATCAGATAGTCGATTATCTTCATAATATTGAATGGAAAAACACTAACCTGCTGATGATGAGCTCAGGTGATTTCGATGGAATTAATTTAAAATTCCTGGCAGATTCTTTAACAATCTAGGTCTCTAAATATTTTATAATAGTATAATAGACGGTCAATTATATTATTCTATAGCATATTTTACGCTGCATCAAATAGTTCTTCCCGTCATCAAATTTGACAAAGAACCATTGTAATTTACCGATGCCCCCATTAACATAAGCTGTCTATATCAAAAAAGAGGAATCTCACGATTCCTCTTTAATAAATTAAAAAATTTGTGAATTATTTAGCTTTCATTAGGTATTTCAGCATTTGTTGGTTGGTGAGTAATTGAAATAGTCAATTCAGGGTTATTTTCTTCATGATCGATTAAAATTATATCACCTTCATTTACTTTTGACTTTATGATCTCTTCAGCTAGTGCATCTTCAATATATTTCTGAATAGCTCGTTTTAGAGGTCGGGCACCGAATTGGGCATCCCATCCTTTTTCTACAATAAAATCCTTAGCTTTTTCGGTAACTTTCATCAAATAACCCATATCTGCAACCCGACCAAACAAGCTTTTTAGCTCAATGTCTATAATCTTGTGAATATCTTCACGGTCTAAAGAATCAAAAATGATTACATCATCAATACGGTTCAGAAATTCAGGAGCAAATGACCGCTTCAAGGCGTTTTCAATAACTCCGGCAGCATAGGTCGAACTGGTTGAAAGTTTGGCACTGGTTGAAAACCCGACTCCCTGACCAAAGTCCTTTAATTGCCTTGAACCAATATTTGAAGTCATGATAATAATAGTATTTTTAAAATCCACCTTTCTACCAAGACTATCAGTCAATATGCCGTCATCAAGCACTTGTAAAAGGATATGGAAGATATCAGGATGAGCCTTTTCAATTTCATCCAGCAATACAATGGAGTAAGGTTTTCTTCTAACCTTTTCAGTTAATTGCCCACCTTCTTCATAACCAACATAACCCGGAGGTGCACCAACCAGCCTTGATACGGCAAATTTTTCCATATACTCGCTCATATCAATACGAACCAATGCATCTTCAGTATCGAAAAGATATTTGGCAAGTACTTTTGCAAGATGGGTTTTACCTACACCAGTAGGACCAAGAAAAATAAAAGTTCCAATTGGTTTATTTGGGTCTTTTAGACCAGCCCGGTTACGGCGGATTGCCTTTACTACCTTTTTAATAGCTTCATTTTGTCCAATAACCGCACCAGCCAAATCATCAACCATAGTAATGAGTCGTTCGCTTTCGTTTTGAGCGATCCGTTGAACGGGTACCCCAGTCATCATTGCGACAACTTCAGCTACATTATCTTCATTTACCTGAACACGATGAATCTTAGATTCTTCTTCCCACCTGCGTTTAGCATTCTCAAGTTCAATGAGCAGTTTGCGTTCGTTATCACGAAATTTAGCTGCTTCTTCAAATTTTTGGCTATGGATAGCTTTATTTTTCTGCTTTTTTACTTCTTCAATCCTGTTTTCAAGATCAAGAATTTCAGCGGGTACTTGCATGTTAGTAATATGAACCCTGGCACCGGCTTCATCAAGAGCATCAATTGCTTTATCAGGCAAATATCTATCAGTCAGATACCTGTTTGTGAGTGTTACACAGGCTTTAATTGCTTCAGGAGTGTATTGGACTAAATGATGATCCTCATACTTCTCTTTGATATTATTAAGAATCTCGACCGTTTCTTCTGCTGTGGTTGGATCAACTAGAATCTTTTGGAATCTGCGTTCAAGAGCGCCGTCTTTTTCAATATACTGGCGATATTCATCTAGTGTTGTAGCTCCAATGCATTGAATTTCACCTCTTGCTAATGCAGGTTTAAACATATTTGATGCATCCAGTGAACCTGAAGCATTACCTGCACCAACAATAGTATGAATTTCATCAATAAACAGAATAATATCACGATTCTTTTCAAGCTCATTCAGAACAGCTTTCATTCGTTCTTCAAATTGCCCACGGTACTTAGTACCTGCAACCAAAGATGCAAGATCAAGAGTAAAAATTCTTTTATTAAATAGAACTCTTGAAACCTTTCGGGCAATAATCCTTAAAGCCAGTCCTTCAGCTATTGCTGATTTGCCAACACCTGGTTCGCCAATAAGTATGGGATTATTTTTCTTGCGGCGAGATAGAATTTGAGCAATTCTCTCTAATTCTTTTTCTCTCCCAACTATTGGATCTAAACGGCCTTCTTCACCTGCTTTAGTTAAGTCACGTCCAAAATTATCAAGTACAGGTGTCTTGGATTTTGAATCTGCAGGGTGTCTTGCACCTGTACCATATCCTCTGCTCTCATCAGTATCATCATCTGAGGAACTTCCTGGAAGTTCATCTTTAGGGGACTCAAAAATAGAATCATCCTCATTATTTAATATTGACTTTAGCTCATCCCTGACGGCATCATAATCCACATCATATTTAGCTAAAGTTCGAGAAACTAAATTGTCCTCGTCTTTGAGAATAGCTAATAATACATGTTCCGTACCTATTAATTCACTATTGAACACTTTTGCTTCAAGATAAGTGAGTTTTAATGCCCTTTCAGCTTGCTTAACGAGTGGCAGATTTTCTGCCATTTTGTCGCGTTTTACGGAAACTTCGATAGCTTTTTCAATAGCTTTACGAACTTCGGTAATATTAACATTGAGTAAATTCAAAATCTGAATAGCCATACCTTCTCCTTCTCGAATGATACCAAGGAGCAGATGCTCAACTCCTATGTAATCATTTCCTAAACGAAGGGATTCTTCACGGCTATATGTAAGAACGTCTTTTACACGTTGTGAAAACTTTGCTTCCATTATCTTTAATTCTTTATTTATTAACCTGTCTGAGTTTATTTTCCACTGCATTTCTCATTGGTACTTAACACATTATTAAAAGCATAGTTGCTAACATATTTCCAATATTAAGGCTAAATTAGTAATCTAACCAAAGTTAAGGAAGATTTATTAATGTACAAATACAATGCCGCTAATTCAATTCTATTGTTAATAACGTCAGATTTATTAAAATAATACACGGCAATCCCAAAATGTTTTTCAAATAATTGTTGTCATTAAATACATGATAATCTAAATACCATCATAATAATATGATTAAATTGGTATTTGCATTGGACAATTGATAATTTTAGTAATTAAAATTTGATCAAGCATGGTAGCTAATACTTGAAAATTATTTGCTTCTGTATTTTGCAATGTCATCATATAAAATGAATCAAGAAGCTGGAGAAAAATAAATTTTGTTACTTTTTTATTAGCAATTTGCGATATATCTATTAGTAATTTTGCTGAAAATTGTTTGCTAAATCTTGAGTACTTGGGACGAAATATAGCAATATTATTTTTAAGAGAACGATAATCTCCAAGACACCACTAAATAATAAGTTGAAAACTATACGATATTGCTCGCTATTACTATATTGATTGAATAAAATAGTGATGAAATAAAGAACAATTTTTGATGGCTATTTAAGGAAATTTACTTACCTTCGTACCCCTTTTAGAAGCTCTTTAATCTAAATTTACTTAGTAATGGAAAACGAAGCCAGTGGCGAGAAAATAGTAAAAGTTAATATTGAAACTCAAATGAAATCTGCATATATCGACTATTCTATGTCGGTTATTGTAGCTCGTGCATTACCTGATGCCAGAGATGGTTTAAAACCCGTACAGCGTCGGGTATTATTTGGGATGATGGAATTAGGAGTTCTGGCTAACCGATCATTTAAAAAAAGTGCCAGAATAGTAGGGGAGGTACTTGGTAAGTATCATCCTCATGGTGATAGTTCTGTTTATGAAGCAATGGTTCGAATGGCTCAGGATTGGTCATTAAGGTATCCTTTGGTTGATGGACAGGGTAACTTTGGCTCTATTGATGGTGATGGAGCAGCTGCAATGCGTTATACAGAAGCCCGCTTACAAAAGATTGCAGAGGAATTGCTTAATGATATAAACAAGAATACTATAGATTTTCAATTGAATTTTGACGATACGTTACAGGAACCAACTGTGTTACCGGCAAAAATACCAAACTTATTAATTAATGGTGCTTCAGGTATTGCAGTAGGTATGGCAACTAACATGCCTCCTCATAATTTAAGCGAAGTGATTGACGGTGTAGTTGCTTATATAGATAATAATGATATTACCATACCTGAATTAATGAAATTTATCAAAGCCCCTGATTTCCCGACTGGCGGAATCATATACGGTTACGAAGGGGTTAAAGATGCTTACGAAACAGGGAGGGGTAGGATTGTAATGCGCGCAGAAACTAAGATAGAATCAGATGAGCATGGTAGAGATAATATTATTGTAACTTCGATTCCATATCAGGTAAATAAGTCAGAGATGATTAAAAGAACTGCTGACTTGGTTAATGATAAAAAGATTGATGGAATTTCAGATATCAGAGATGAATCAGATAGAACAGGATTACGTATAGTCTATGAGTTAAAGAGAGATGCAATCACTAATGTAGTTCTGAATAAATTGTTTCAATCTACTCAGCTTCAATCATCATTTAGCGTTAATAATATTTGCCTGGTCAAGGGAAGGCCAATGCTACTTAACCTTAAACAGCTAATACATTATTTCGTTGAACATAGGCACGAGGTTGTTATTCGACGCACTCAGTTTGAACTTTCAGAGGCTGAAAAACGTGCACATGTTCTTGAAGGATTACTTATTGCTCTTGATCACCTGGATGAAGTTATTGCCCTCATCAGGGCCTCAAAGACACCTGATGAAGCAAGAAACGGATTAATGGAAACCTTTAATTTGTCAGAAATACAGTCTAAGGCAATTCTAGATATGCGCTTGCAAAGGCTTACAGGATTGGAAAGAGATAAAATACGCGATGAATACAAGGAATTATTAAAAATGATTGAGTATTATCGTTCAGTTCTGGCTAGTGAGACCCTTTTAATGGAAATCATCAAAAATGAGTTACTTGAAATAAAAGAGAACTATGGTGATGAAGCTAGGACTCAAATTGTATATTCTGCAAATGACTTTAGAATAGAGGATACAATAGCGGATGAAGATGTGGTAATTACTATTTCCCACATGGGTTATATTAAAAGAACGCCATTGAGTGAATATAGAAAACAAAACAGGGGAGGACGTGGCGCTAAAGGATCTGATATTAGGGATGAAGATTTCTTGGAATATTTATATGTTGCTTCTATGCATAATTATATGTTATTCTTCACTGAAAAAGGTAAAGCTTTTTGGTTAAGAGTATACGAAATTCCTGAAGGAACAAAAACATCTAAAGGCCGGGCAATTCAAAATCTTATTAATATTGAACCAGAAGATAAAGTACGTGCTTTTATTAACCTGAAAAGCATCAAAGATGAAGAATATATTAATAAAAACTATATAATATTGTGTACAAAGTTAGGCATCATTAAAAAAACTTCACTTGAAGCATATTCTAGGCCACGTCAGAATGGCATTAATGCAATTACTATTCGTGAAGACGACCAGTTATTGGAAGCTAGGTTGACTAATGGAACCAATGAAGTAGTAATGGCTCTAAAATCAGGACGTGCAATCAGGTTTAATGAAAGCAGGGTTCGTCCAATGGGCCGTAATGCTTCTGGAGTACGTGGAATAAGTCTTGCTGATGAAAAAGATGAGGTTGTTGGAATGATCTGTATGGAAAACAATGATTTTGATATCCTTGTTGTATCAGAAAAGGGATATGGTAAACGATCAAAATTGGAAGACTATAGAATTACAAATCGAGGGGGTAAAGGAGTAAAGACTCTTAATATTACTGAAAAGACAGGCAACTTAATTTCAATAGATTCAGTAACAGATAGTGATGATCTGATGATTATTAACCGTTCAGGTTTAATTATTAGATTAGGTGTTGCAGATCTTAGAGTTATGGGAAGAGCTACTCAAGGTGTAAGGTTAATATCACTCAGAGATAATGATTCAATTGCTGCAGTTACAAAAGTAGAAGTTGATGAATCAAGTGATGAATTAATTGATGAAGGAGCTGAAAGTGAAATAATTGAAAATTCTTTTGAGATATTACCTATTGAGGATGTGGAAGATACGCTATCTGAAGATAATAAAAATAATTTTAATGAAATTGATGGTATAAATGTTGATGAAGATTAATAAACCCTATAAATTTGCAGTCTCATAATGAGGCAAAAACCTTAAACAAAAACAATGAAAAAGTTAACTGTAATTTTTATTTTATTGTTTGCATTCGGTGCTGCTTTTGGCCAAAAAGCACTTAGAACAACTGCATTCAATTACCTGCGCAAGGGACAGCTTGATAAGGCTATGCAAAGCATTGAGCCTACTATTTCAGACCCAACCACAAGCATTGATCCTAAAACATGGTTTTACAGGGGGAATATATTTCTTCAGATTCACATGAGCCCTCTACCTCAATACAAAAATTTGGATCCTGATGCATTAACCAAAGCATTTCAATCTTATCAGAAAATGATGGAGCTTGACAACAAGAAAGAGTATTATGCTGAAGCAATTCAAAACTTATTGGTGATAAGTGAGCAACTTTACAATCAGGGAGTTGAAGAGTATAAAAAAGTTAATCCTGATTTTTCAGAAGCATTGGGTTACTTTGAAAAGGCTATTGAAGTCAGTAAATCATACAATAGTATTGATACAATGGCAATCTTTAATGCAGGACTTTCTGCTGAAAATGCTCAGAATTATCCCAAAGCACTTCAATATTATAATGAGATTGTTGAGCTAAATTATCCTCAACCATTGGTTTATAGCTCTTTATCAAATATTTATCTTGCAACAAAAGATACTACCAAAGCTTTTGAAATTATTCAAAAAGGACGACAAAAATATCCGGAAGAATTTGCATTGTTAATTACTGAAACAAATTTGTATTTAGGTATGGGCCAATCAGAAAAGGCACTGGCAAATTTACAGCAAGCAGTTAAAAGTGATCCTATGAATCCAACTATACATTATGCTGTAGGTGTTAATTATGCTCAAATGAACAATTTGGCAGAAGCAGAGAAAGCTTATTTAAAAGCAATTGAACTAAAACCTGATTATTTTGAAGCTAATTACAACTTAGGAGCATTGTATGTTAATCAGGCTGCTGAAATTCAAAATGAAGCTAATAAACTTAAGTTAAATGATCCTACTTATGATTCAAAGAAGGCAGAAGCGGATAAAATTCTGCAGAAATCAATTCCTTATCTTGAAACTGCAACTCAACTTGACCCAAAAGATAAAAGTACATTGTTAGCGTTAAAAGAAATATATACTAGATTATCAATGTATGAAAAGCTTAAAAATGTTAATTCAAAACTTCAGGATTTATAAACTACATTATAGTTATGCACAAAACAACCGGTTATTAAACCGGTTGTTTTGTGTATTAACTATAAATATAATTTGCATTATGTATAATAGTATCTTTTAATCCCGTAATAATTTCTTTAATTTTTATCGTTCTTTCTATTTGGGAATGTTTTTCACTAAAACATATTATTAGTATAACAACTTTGTTATTCGAGAACTGTTTTTAACTTTGATTGTTTGAAAAGAAAATAAAACTTTTATGGAAAACAACATTCCTGGTATTGTCAAAAGAGATGCTTGGCTTTTACCTGTTACATCTCAAGTTATAAACCGTATTAATAGGTTTAATCATAAGCTAAATTCAATCGCAAAAGAATACAATTCTCTATCATCATTTGCTGATGCATATAAATATTTAGGAATAAATTTTGATACTCAGAAAAATGGATGGTATTATCGTGAATGGGCACCAAAAGCCTATGGTTTGTTTTTAGCAGGAGATTTTAATAATTGGGACAATCACTCTCACCCACTCCATAAAATTGCAAATGACATTTGGGAAATCTTCCTTGATTATAAAACATATAAAAATTCATTTTGCCACGGCAGTAAGATTAAAGTCTGGGTTGAGGCTGCAAATGGATTTTTACCGAGAATACCTGCTTATATTTCAAAGGTGATTCAGGATGATGATACAAAGAACTACTCTGGACAGCTTTGGTTTGATGAATTTTTATGGAATGAAAATCCTGTAATTTCTGATTCTGAAAAGAAACTTTTTATATATGAGTGTCATATTGGTATGGCTCAGGAAAAGCTTGGTATTGGTACTTACCGTGAGTTTGCAATTAATAATTTGCCGTGGATTAAGCAATTAGGATACAATTCTATACAAATTATGGCAATTCAGGAACATCCGTACTATGGTTCATTTGGTTATCATGTTTCTAATTATTTTGCTGTTTCTTCTCGATTTGGTAACCCTGAAGACTTGAAATATCTTATTCAAACGGCACATAATATGGGTTTTACAGTCATAATGGACATAGTTCACTCCCATACTGTGAAAAATATTAACGAAGGTTTGAATGAATTTGATGGAAGTGATTGCCAATATTTTCATCCCGGTACTAGAGGAATACATCCTCAATGGGATTCTATGCTATTTGATTATGGCAAGACCGAAGTTATTCAGTTTCTTCTTTCTAATATTAAATATTGGATGACTGAATATAGATTTGATGGATTCAGGTTTGACGGCGTAGGTTCTATGATGTATTTTCATCATGGCAACTCCCCTATTAATGGCCCAATAGATTATTTTAGTAATGGAGTTGAATGGGATGCTATCACCTACCTTCAATTAGCAAATTTTCTAGTTCATGAAATTAATCCTCAAGCAATTACAATTGCTGAGGATGTTACCGGAATGCCCGGACTTACATCACCTATTAATGATGGTGGAATTGGTTTTAATTACAGGTTAGGAATGGGTATTCCTGATTTTTGGATTAAGTTACTTAAAGAAACCAAAGATGAAGATTGGAACATGAATGAGTTATGGCAAGTACTAAATGACAGATTACCGGGTGTTAATACAATTGCTTATGCTGAATCTCACGATCAAGCTTTAGTAGGCGATAAGACTCTTGCTTTCTGGCTGATGGATAAGTATATGTATTGGCACATGTCAATTGAAGATAACAACTTAATAATTGATAGAGGAATAGCTTTACACAAAATGCTTCGGTTCTTTACGTTATCTCTTGGAGGTCAGGCATATCTTAACTTTATGGGAAATGAATTCGGACATCCTGAGTGGATTGACTTCCCTCGTATAGGGAATAATTGGAGTTATCAATATGCACGAAGACAATGGTCATTAAAAGATGATAAAAACCTAAAATACCACTATCTTTCTGATTTTGACAGTGAAATGATAAATATTGCCAAGCAAAAAGGTATTTTGAACTATGAGTTTGCGCAATTATTGAATATGGATGAAGTAAATAAGACAATAATTTTTTGTAAAGGTAACCTTGTTTTTATCTTCAATTTTCATCCGTTCAACAGTATACCTGATTATTGTTTTTCTATACCAGAACCAGGAACTTATAAAGTTATTCTTTATACTGACAATAAGAAATTTGGCGGACACAACAGGTTGGATGAAAATATTGAATATTTGTCAAGTTATGATCAGGTAAGTAAGGCCAACAAGTTACGAATATATGTAACTAACAGAACAGCAATACTTCTTGAAAGAATTAGCAGTCCATCAAAAAATATTTAGTTTTTTTAACATATTTATGGTATAGATTATAAATTTCTGCCTTAATATTGCAAAACTGAAAATTAAAACCCTTTATGGAACGTAAAAGATTGGTTGTCAGTTATAATAATGTTACAGAGGAAGTGCTAGAAGCAATTCGTATGAAATATCCTTTGGGTTATACTAATCATGTAATGAAAGTTAAGACTCAGGGTGATGATTTCTTTTACGCAATTACTGTTGACACTGATAACGCCAGTTACCTGGTTAAAGTTCCTGTAAAAATAGACACTAAAGGCAGTCTAAATGAAGAAGACACTTTAGGTGAGATAGCTGAAGAAAAAGAAGCAGAAGATAACTTTCCGGAGGCTGATACTACTGAGACTGAAGATTAGCTGATATTTTTTGAAGCTTTTTTAGTACTTTCTTGCCGATGCTTTTAAAAGATGGCGATGCTTCTGACATCTGCATGTCTATAATATCGATGAGTTCCCTACTTATTTGTGGCTCTCTTAATGCTATTTTGTCGAGTATTTTCAAGCAAAATACCTTTACAGCTGCTGACTCATATGGTGATTCGAGCCATTGAAAGCAAATTAACATCAACTGACCCATTTGCTTTTCAGTTATGTTATTACGCTCTAGTATTTTTAAAGTGTGACGTTTTAAGCCATCATGATTAAATTCATACAGAAGATTAATCATCAAGTCAAGTTGTGATTCTTTCAATAAAGGCATCCTATCCGTTAATATATCCATTACCCAAGCAGCTCTTCGACTAACAGGCTCTTCATCTTTTAAGTAAAGAGACCATAATGTGTCAAACAATTCTGGTTTTTGAGTAATTATTTCAACAACATGGTCAGCATTTATTCGAGATTGGTCAATTAGCAATAGTTCTTCAAGCTTCATCAGAATTTAGTATTGGTATTAAAATAAAAACAAGAAGGGAAACGGCTCTTTCTGAGTTGTTTCCCTTCTGTTTTATACCAATCGTAATTGATATAAAACCTCAGGTTATTGTTCCAATGCTCGTAAACATTTGCTTCGTAAAGCATTTGTTACTTACTATGTGAGTTATAAACACAAAGTCCTTCGCTCACTAGTCAGGTTTGCTTTTCCAGGTTTCAATGTTAACTTTTTCACGGCTACTTCAATCATTCCTGGAAGAAGTCAATTTGGATTAATAGATAGAAGTAACCTTGCGGATTCTTTATCTATTTCATCACCCCGATTCTCATCGTATCGTTGGCCTGATTATGTAAAATTACAAAAAATCAGTCCCTAAGTCAAGTGTTTTGAGCAAAAATTTATTCACTTATTTTCAACAGTATTTTTCAACAAATGTTAATATCTACAAAAGCTTTACTACAACTTGGAATTGTAAATTTTTGATAATTAGTTATTAACAAATTGCCTCATCAAATTGTAGTTAATTCAGGTATTCCATTCTTAATGTTGACGATTTTAGCTAAAATTTGTTTTCTTTCATTTGCAAAGCCGGTATAGTTTTCATTTACCGTCATGCTTATCATGTTATTAAAACAGTCGAGTAATGATACTATCAATCCTTTTCCTGTTTCAATAACAAAGTATGTTGTAGACAGGTATTTCTCACCTGATTTATATACAGAATGTTGAGGCTCCGAATAGATTCTTCCTGTACAATTAATCTTTTCGACCTTACATACTAGGTCCGTCATAACTTGCAGGTTGTATGCACTGTAATTGGCGTAATAAACAGTATGACGTATTTTAAATGGATTTTCAAGGATCATGTACTCCTTATGATCTTCCAATCTAACAAGCTTGATATGCTTGAAAGAGTAATATTTTCCCTCTTCAAGCATTATACCCTTCTTGAAATAACTTGGAAGGCCTTGGAGTCATTCATCAATGACGGGTTCTTCAAGCATCATACCCTTCCTGAAATAACCGGGTGTAGTCAATTATTGCTAAACTAGCCTTTTTACCCTTGTAACACCTTTGAGGTTTTCAATTTTTTTTATCAGAGAATCAATGTGACGTGAATCACGAACACTTACTTTTATGGATCCTTCAAACTTTCCTCCCTTGCTATTGAAAGCAATATTCCTGACGTCAACCTTAAGTTCATCAGACAATAACTGAGTTATTGAATTTAATACTCCTAATTGGTCTATTCCACTGACATGAAGAGCTGCTATAAAATAAGACCCTTCGGCAATTTTTGACCACTCTGCATTCATAATCCTGTATGGATAATTACTTCTCAACCTATTGGCATTAGGACAGGTCACCCTGTGAACTTTTACCCCCCCTCCTACTAACACAAAGCCAAAAATAACATCACCTATTACCGGGTTGCAGCATTTTGCAAGGATATACCCTTGCAACTCTGCTGATTCGTTAACTATAATAGTATTTTCACTAGTTCTGTTAACAGGTAATGGTACTTCCTTCTTTACTGGTACCTCTATTGTTTCTTTAACTGTGCCCAATAGGACATCTTTAATTATAGAAGGTTCAATTTTATTTTCGGCAAGTTGTTGAAACAGTTCAAGCGAAGAAGAAAATTTAAAGTAGGCTATCAACTTACTTATATTTTCATCATTATAAGGCATCTTAAGCTGACCCATTTTCCTTCGGAGGATCTCTTTACCCGTCTCTGCTTGCTTAAATTCAGCCTCTTTTAATATTCGTTTTATTTTATTTTTGGCACGCGTAGAAGCCACCCATCCTAACCAGTCTATATTTGGATTCTGATTTTTGGAAGTAATTATTTCAACAATATCTCCATTTTTTAACAGATGCCTGATAGGGACAATTTTATGATTTACCTTAGCTCCGCTGCACTTAGCTCCTATATTTGTGTGCAATTCAAAAGCAAAATCAAGTACTGATGCCCCCTTTTTCAACTTCTTCAAATCTCCTGCCGGTGTGAAAACATAAATTGTATGTTCAGGTAACTTAGAAACAATATCTTGGCCGAGCAGGGATTCTTCCTTGTAATCAGGACTCTCAAGAATCTGCCTTACAGAGTTCATCCATTTCCCTGTGTCAAATGCCCCTGTTTGACCTTTATATCGCCAATGTGCTGCATTTCCCAGTTCAGCTTCGTTGTCCATTCTCTTGGTTCTTATCTGTACTTCGACCCACTTGCCAGATGGCTCTCTAACTGTAATATGAAGGGATTCATACCCATTTGCTCTAGGACGGGTAATCCAGTCCCTCATGCGGCTCGGCTCAGGATAATACAGATTTGTTACTACAGAATATGCTTTCCAACACTCTTCTCTTTCATTATCTACAGGTGAATCCAGGATGATGCGAATAGCAAAAAGGTCATACACTTCATCAAGAATCACATTCTGCTTAACCATTTTACTATAGACCGATGAAACAGATTTTGTTCTGCTCTTAATAGTGAAATTCATTCCAAGTCTTTGTAAATCAGATTCAATAGGCTCAACAAATCTTTGAATAAAATCTTTACTTTGTACAACTTTTTGATCAATTTCAACTGCAAGATTATTGTATATTTCCGGCTGTATTTGTAGTAATGTCAATTCTTCTAATTCTGATTTTATGTAGTACAAACCAAGCTTATGAGCAAGTGGAATATAAATATTCACAGATTTTTTTACAGTATTATCAAGTATAAGAACAGGAAGCACTGAAGCATTGCGCATCAGGTAAAGGTTTTCAGCAAGTGATAATAATATTGCACGGACATCACTGACCATAGTCAACATTATACCAGTGAAATTCTCAACATTACTGATGAGCCTATCAGTTGGTAGAGTGCTTATTTTTTTTAAGCTTTCAATAATCTTAATAACATCTAAAAGATTGTTTTCGATTAAAAGGTCTGAAATTTCTGCTTTATGCGCATCAGTCTGGCTAAAGAGCATACTAATAGCTGATGTAAAACCAAGGTGCAGTTCGCTAACTACAACCTGAGTCAATTTAAGCATATGGTCAATAAGGGGATCATTATTAAAGAATGCCCTGTTTTGATATTCTGAACGTAGCAATATATAGGCTTTCCTAAGCAATACCTTTTCAGTGTCATTAATAAATGGCAAACATTTACTCAATAAATACCTGTAATTAGTTTCAGTGTTCATCGCAATATTCCCCTTCGTGTACTTTAAAGAACAAAAATATAACTTGATTGGTTAAAAAAAACGCCCTGATTGTCAGGGCGTTTTTTAATTCTTTAACTAAGAATTATTTTATAGGAGCTTCCGGTCCTTTTGGCCCTTGTTTTGGCTTTGGCGGTTCAGATATTGATTCCCGCATCTTTGTATCAGCCTGGATATTTTGGAACTTATAATAATCCATAATTCCAAGATGACCGGCTCTGAATGCGTCGGCAATTGCCATAGGGATTTCAGCTTCTGCTTCAATAACCTTTGCTCTGGCTTCCTGTGCTTTTGCTTTCATTTCCTGTTCCAAAGCAACAGCCATAGCTCTTCTTTCTTCTGCCTTAGCCTGTGCTATATTCTTATCAGCATTAGCCTGGTCCATCTGAAGTTGTGCACCAATATTCTTACCAACATCTATATCGGCGATATCAATAGAGAGTATTTCAAATGCAGTTCCTGAGTCAAGTCCCTTAGAAAGAACTACTTTAGAAATGGAATCAGGATTTTCAAGCACTGCTTTATGTGATGTGGCTGAACCAATCGAGGAAACAACGCCCTCTCCTACCCTGGCAAGGATAGTTTCTTCACCAGCTCCTCCAACCAGTTGTTTAATGTTAGCACGAACAGTTACGCGAGCCTTTGCTATAAGCTGAATCCCATCCTTTGCTACAGCAGCTACAGGAGGGGTATTAATTACTTTAGGGTTGACTGACATTTGCACTGCCTCAAACACATCACGACCAGCAAGGTCAATAGCAGTAGCGGCTTTGAAATTTAATGGTATATTCGCTTTATCTGCTGATATCAAAGCATTAACAACCAGTTTCACTCTTCCACCGGCTAGATAATGAGCTTCAAGTTCATCACGTGTGATGGTTAATCCTGCTTTTGTTGCATTAATCATTGCTGTTACAATTACTGAAGGAGGCACTTTACGCCATCTCATAAATACCAATTGGATTAATGACACTCTTACCCCTGATAACAGGGCAGAAAACCATAATCCTACAGGTATGAAATAAAATATAATCCATAAGCCAATTATAGAGGCAATTCCAATTGCAACTACCATTAAAATTCCTGCTTCCATGTCGTTTAATTTTAGTTAATATGTTATTCTTTTTTCACTTAATCACTCTTTGTTCTCACTTAAAAGCTATCCGGCTTTAAATTAGCTCTTATA
>JBAXYX010000012.1:0-33088 GCA_041670625.1 Lentimicrobiaceae bacterium
CCCAATAGTTGAAAGGTGGCCGTTGACAACCCTACCGCCTCCCTGTAATGGTTGGGTTCAACAATGCGGGGTATAATAGAGCGGTATGTCGGGGTGAAAAATGCACTAAATACATTCAATGAGAATACCAGCGTGTAAATTTGCCATTCAGTAGTCACAAAGGGCAGGCAACTGATGATGAACATCCTGAAAAAATGGGTGACATATAATATCTTCTTGCGGTCAATTCTGTCGGCCAGCACTCCTGCAAATGGTGAAAAGATGATAAATGCCAAAACCCGGAAAGTCAGGGCGGTTGATAAGATGACAGGTGAATGGGCAGGGTCAATCTGATAGGCCAGTAAAGCCAGTCCGACCCATGATATGGAATCGCCAATCAGACTCACCGTTTGCGCAAAATACAACTTCGCAAAGGTGGTGTTCTGTAAAGCCTTAAAAGGTTCTGTAATTAATTGACTGATATTTCTGCCGTGTTTCAAGGCCGCAAAGGTATGAAAAAGCTGATTGGGGCTCTATTCCATTACTTTCAGGACGATTTTATCAAACAGTTTATCGGGTAGTATTTTTTTTGCCCATAGAATTGCTCTGGCTCCTTTACCTGCAACATACCTTGTTTTCGGATGCTTTGACCCGATTGCTTTTGCAATGGCTTTGGCAATGACAATGGGTTCTGACCCATGCCTGTACATACTCTCAAATCGTTTAATCTGACTGTTTGCAGAATCACGGTATGCGGTATCCATTGACATTTTGGCTAAGTTATCTTCAGCTATCTTATTCCACTCTGTTTTGATGGCTCCCGGTTCTATAATGACCACATCAATTCCAAAGGGTTTGAGTTCCATGCGCATACAGTCGCTCAGCCCTTCTACTGCATACTTGCTGGCATGATACCAGCCGCCATGCGGCTCACCAAATTTCCCGGCCATAGAAGATATATTGATAATCAAGCCTGACTTTTGAGCCCTCATGTATGGAAGTACCGCCTGTGATAAACGGGCTAATCCAAAAACATTTACCTCAAACTGATATTTTGCTTCTGACAGGGGCACGTTTTCCACGGAACCATAAGAACCATAACCTGCATTATTGACCAAAACATCTATACGCTTTTCAGTATCCATGATTTCCCTGATGCCCTTTGAGGTTGAAGCTTCATCGGTTACATCCATCTGCAATAATCGAATCCCTGCTTCTTTTAAATCCTGCATTTTGTCAACCCTCCGGGCTGCCCCATATACAATGTGACCCTGCTGTACCAGAAGTTTTGCGCTTTGCCTGCCGATTCCGGACGATGCCCCGGTTATTAAGATGACTTTGTTCATGGAGTGCTTTTTATGGATGGCAAGTAAATATTATGTACAAATATAGGGTTTTTGGGGAGGCTGCTATTCATTATAGTACAGTTTGTCCTCTTGGGTGATTCCCCAAATGGTTAACAATTGACCATTTAAGGTGGATTCAGCCGGGTTATTAATCTTTCGCCAGTCAAGCACACTGCAATCGTGCTTTAATGCTATAACCGCTTCATTTGATTGGGAGATTTCTTTTAAAGCAACCCTTTCACATTGATTTTTATCAAATCCTGCATTATCAGCATTGGTATAGATGAGTAAAACCCCTGCAATAACAGGCAGATACCATGCCTTTTGTTTTCCGGGCATGTTCCTGATCAGGAAGAGGGTGGAAACTCCAAAAATTAGTATAAGGCTTAATGTGACCGGCATAATGGTATCGTACCTGAGAATATAAGGGCGATAATCCCTGTAACCCCCTAAAGGAAGCAGTAAAAAATAGCACAACGCAAATAGCCCGATCCATTTGAAGATGTTCAGGATCTTTTTCCCTTCAGCAGTCTTATACTTTTTGTTGATCATAATCATGTTAATGGCCAGCGTGATAAACAAGACCGGGAATCCGAGGTTTTGGGTAAACTGATAATAAATCCCTGCCGGTAACTTTGAATACATTTCTGATAATGGGATCATCGTATCAATGGTTATCGAATTGTATCTGCCAAGGAACAATGAATAAAGGGAAAGCAGACCAACCGGCATCAAATAGAACCAATAATTTTTCGGAATCAGGGTAATGGCTTCGGTTACCTTTTTAATCATGCCTTGCTGAGTTGAAAGACGATAATTCCCGGCCAGGTTAGTGAGTATGACTAACATGGAAAATATCAGAACAACACCGGGATTCAGGGGACCGCTCAAACAAACAATAAAGGCTAAGGGAATCCAAAGGATTTTCATGAATAAAGATCCCGAAGGCTTTTGCCCATGGTAATACTGAAGGATAATGGGCAGTAAGTACAATAGCAGTATAGCACAGGGTAATGCATAAAAGAAGGTGTAAGTGGTTGACGGGTCAATGATGCCCATGTAGCTTCTATAGCCATTGGTTTGGAAAAGAGGGGTTACCAGTACTGCAGCTATCATAAAGTCAGTCCTGAGCATATTCTTTGTACCCGTAATAGCCATGGCCAACAAGATAATGAGTAAGACCTGCAGGACAATTTTTGATATGGCGCAAGCCAGGTACACACTATCAATCGGGTTAACCAACTTTTGCAACTCTAAAGGTACTTTGATGAGATATTCCCGGTATATCCAGTGACAAAAGAATCGATTGGGATTAGCATAAGTTTGATTATTCAGAATGGTTGCTATGCCCAGGGGATGTTCGAATATGGGTTTAACATCATCAGCGGGGACTATATTCCAAGCCATATCACCATCAAGCGGCTGATTGATATGTTGAATAAACGAATAGCCGATATCGGCAAGCAGGAGCGCCAGTAGCAGGAAATACAGAAGTCTTTTGTTCATATTTGCAGTTTGCTTTTTAACCGGAGTGCCCTGAAAGTGCATGAGAACGCACTATTTGCAATGCTCCTTAAAAAAGTTAAAAATACAAATTTTTCATCAGCCTCCTTATATTGACTTAACCTTCACCTGAGGTTGTATTTGGAATAGACTTAAATTTCTTCTGAGAATGTTCAGGTATAGGCTTATATTCTCCCTGAGGCTGCGCAAGGAGCGTAATCATCATGGCTGTTGAGCAGTAACCCTTGTGAGGTTTTTATCAAGGAGTTGGATAACGTTTTGGGGTGTTACGTTAAAGAATACTTTCCCGTTGATATCAATAACGGGTCCCATCTTGCATTTGCCTTCACATAGGTGCCCCTTAAAGGTAACTTTGCTTTTAATGTCCTTTTCTTTAAGATAATTCTTGATAATTTCAAGGGTGATATTGTTGCCTCTTGAAAAGCAGGAGCTTCCCAGGCAAATAGTAATTTCATCTATGTTATTCATGATTGTTTTGGTTTAAAAACCGGGACCTGGGTCCCGGTTTAATTCACATCCTCTATTCACTCTTCACACTATCTGATTGAGAATCAGAAATTCACTTTATGTCCGTAATAGGCTGCAGAGAATAGTTTATGGAATTCTGCGGCTACTGTTTCACGCGGGTTACTACCGGTGCAGGCATCAAGGACTGCATTTTTTGAAATGCGTTCTACATTCTTTAAAAAGTCAACTTCCTGAATACCATATTCTTTTAGGGTAGCAGGGATAGAGAGCTTTTTATTCATATCATCAACAAAACTTCGTAAAGCATCTGTAAGTTCCATATCTGAATTACCCTTCAGGCCGATAGATGTGGCTATCTGGGCAAAGCGGTCAGCCGCGATTGTTTTGTTATAATCAATCACATAAGGGAGATAAATGGCGTTTGCACATCCGTGAGGCACATGAAAAACAGCGCCTGACTTGTGTGCCATACTATGTACAATACCCAGCAGTGCATTTGAAAAAGCCATGCCGGCCAGGCATTGTGCTATATGCATTTTATCTCTGGCTGCTTTATCACCCTGAAATGACTTCAACAGGTTTTCTTTGATCATAAAAATGGCTTTTAATGCCAACGGGTCAGAGAAATCACTTTTGTTGCAGGCTACATAGGCTTCTATGGCGTGGGTCAGTGCGTCCATACCTGTATAGGCTGTTAATTGAGCAGGCATGGTATAAGCAAGCTCCGGATCAATAATAGCCATGTCAGGGGTGATTTCGTAGTCGGCAAGTGGGTATTTTATCTGTGTGCTGTAATCAGTAATGACTGAAAAGGCTGTTACCTCTGTAGCAGTACCACTGGTGGAAGGAATGGCAACAAACCGGGCTTTATTCCTCAACACCGGGATGTTGAAAGGTTTGGCTACTTCCTGAAAGATGGCTTCAGGGTGTTCATAAAATATCCACATGGCTTTTGCTGCATCAATAGGCGAACCACCACCCATAGCAACTATCCAGTCAGGTTGAAAAGCTCTCATGATTTCTGCTCCTTTTAAAACAGTTTCTATTGAAGGATCAGGTTCTATTCCTTCTATCAGTTTTACTTCTAATCCGGCTTCTTTAAGATAACCTGTTGCCTTATCAAGGAAACCAAACTTTTTCATTGATCCGCCTCCTACAACAACCATTGCTTTTTTCCCTTTCAGGTTTTTCAGTTCTGCCAATGTCCCTTTTCCAAAATAGATATCCCTGGGTAATGTAAATCGTGCCATTTCTTTTTAGTCTTAGTATGAGTATTTTATGAACTTGCTAATCCTTATTCATTTATCGTGCCAAAGTACTTAATGTTCTGATAGTCAAATGCGTAACAATAGTACGAAACATCGGGTAATAACCTGATGTCATAGAATAGGACAAAAGAGGATAAATAGTTGTAAATAAAAATGACAGTGTGTAAAAACAGGACAACTACAAGCTGATCCGGTATTTTTTAAGTTTCTGGTAAAGGGTATTCCTGCTAATGCCCAAGGTTTTGGCTGCAAGGCTCATGTTATGGTTCAGCGTGTCGAGGGTGAACAGGATGGCTTCTTTTTCCAGGCTATCAAGGGTTTTTAAGGATACATCGGACTGCTCAGACTGGGGATTCACAGATTCATCCCTGCCATGAGGAGAGGTGGAGAGTTCCCGGAACTCCCGGTCCATCTGATCAGGGGTAAGGTTACCGCCAAGGATGACCAGCTTTTCAGCAAAGTTTTCTATTTCACGGATGTTTCCCGGCCAGTGGTATGCCATCACCTTGTCCATAAGGTCAATTTTAATTTCAGGAACCGGTTTGCCCAGTTTAGTCGCTTTTTGCTTCAGGAAGAATCTGAGTAGCGGCATCAGGTCGTCCGTGCGTTCCCGTAGTGGTGGGATGTGTATGGGAATAACATTGATGCGGTAGAAAAGATCAAGCCGGAAACGGCCTTGCTTAATTTCATCTTCAAGGTTTTTATTGGTTGCTGCAATGATCCTTACGTCGATGGGTATGGATTTGCCGCTGCCGACTCTGCTGATACAGTTTTCCTGAAGCACCCGTAAGAGGCGTATTTGCATATCAAATGGCATTTCACCTATTTCATCAAGGAATAAGGTTCCTTTGTCGGCTAGTTCAAATTTACCGGGGTTACCGCCTTTCTTGGCTCCTGTGAAGGCTCCTTCAACGTAGCCGAACAATTCACTTTCAATGAGGGTGGGGGATATGGCCCCGCAATTGAGTGCAACGAATGCCTCATCACTCCGGCCGCTGGCATTGTGTATGGCCTGGGCAAATACTTCTTTACCGGTGCCGCTTTCGCCGGTAATCAGCACAGTGGTAGTGCTGCTGGCAACAGTACGGGCGTATTTTATGGTCTCTTTTATTGTCCTGGAGTTACCTACAATATCGGCAAAAGTGAAACGAGCGTGTTGACCGATGTATTTATTCAGAATCTTCATCATTTTGCTGAGGGTTCTGAAGGTTAAAAGGTAACCAAGAATCTGATTCTGAGGGGTCTTGATAGGGTAGAGGGTGATGATATAAGAGGTGGTAGTGGTGAGGCCCATGGGAGTCTCTTCATCCTGGACAGGTTGTTCAGTGAGGACTCTTTTTTTAAGTTTACTCCACCCATTAATGAACATGGTGATGGGTTTGCCCAAAAGTTCCAGTCTGCGGATATTCAGCGTATCACAAGCCGAGTTGTTGACCCAGTGGATGTCGTCGCTAAGATCAATCGCAATAACCCCGTAAGCCAGGTTGTTCATCATGGCAAATGCATACATGTTTGAGTCGTATAATTGCTTTTGTATGCTGCGGTTTTTGATGTCGTTTTCAATGGCTTTTACGGTGGCTACCACAAGCCCGAGGGTATGCAGGTGAACTTTGATACTCTCACCTGTGAGGTTTACCGTACCAATGATTTGCCCCTCCGTGTCATGTATGGTTGCTGCTGAGCAGGTCCAGTTCCGGAAGGCTGAAATAAAATGCTCTGTGGCAGTTACCTGGATGGGTTTGTCCTCCATAAGGGCAGTTCCCATGGCGTTGGTACCGATGCTCTTTTCCGACATGTATGCACCGGGAATTATCTGCATGCGTTCCGCTTCCTGCATGATTTGTTTATCGCCAAGCATTATTAAAATACATCCTTCATGATCCGTAAGAATGATAAAGTAGCCTGATGCTTTCACCACATCATTCAGTTCAGACAGCAGTGGTGATGCTATTTCAATGAGTTCATGGTTCCTTTTAATTTTCTCATCAAGCTCATCGACGATGGCAACTTTGCGTGGAAAGATAATATTCGTATCAATACCGAAATTCAGGCTGCGCTCATGTGATTTCTTAATGATGGAACGATGGTTCTGATGGGAATTGTTTGACGTCATAAAATTAATTACTTCTAAAGGCTTATGTAGAATATTACCTTAAGCCGATGCGAAATTAATAGTAAAACAATTCTTATTTCAATTCGCTCATATTTCTTGAATAAAATCTTTTACTGTCTTTGGGAAACTCGTGACTGCAAGGGCCAGCAATACACCCACCTTCACAAGCCATGACTTCGATTAAATTTGCTTCACTTTTGCCGGTCTTTGCCATAAGGGAGAGTAATTTCAGTTGCTTGGAATCAATGCCATTAATAATCATGGAAGTAGCTACTGAGCCAACGTTCTTTATTACTGCATCAGCTACACCTCCCGAGAGGCAATAATTTCTTGATTGCATTTGGATGTTTTCATCCAGGGGGAGGTCTTCACATTCCATTATCGGAATATTCCATCCGTTCAACAGGCAGGCCAACTCTTCAAAGGTCATGGTAAGGCTGATATCCTTGCTATGCTTTACTTCTTTACGTTTTGCAAGGCAAGGCCCTATAAATACAATCGGATCATTGGGGAAAAGCTCTTTGCATTTTCTGGCAGTGTATGCCATAGGAGTTAAGGTTGATGAGACATACTTTTTCATTTCAGGGATGTGTTTGTCAACAGCCTGTACCCAGGCAGCACAACATGAAGTGGTCATAAATGGTGCCCCGGAGTCCAACTTGTGTTTAAGTTCCTGTGATTCATTTTCAGTGGTCATTGCAGCACCTTCCGCAACTTCAAAAACATGACTGAAGCCAAGCTTTTTTAACGCATCAATGATTGATCCGGGTCGGACACTGAACTGACCAAATACAGAAGGAGCAATCAGTGCATTCACCGGTTTGTGTTCCTTTAGAAGGGGCATGATATCAAACAGGTCAGAATTTTCCATGATGGAACCAAACGGGCAGGCATTCACGCATTTTCCGCAGAGGATACATTTCTCTTCATCAATATTTTCAACACCGTCTTCATTTTTGGATATGGCTCCTACCGGGCATGATTCTTCGCATGGGACGGGCATATAAATGATTGAATGATACGGACAAAGGTTTTTACACATACCGCAACCCACGCATTTGCCAGGATCAATAACAGCCTGGCCATTAGGGCTGCGGGTAATGGCGCTTTTGGGGCAATTACTCATACATGGTTGTGCGATACACCCTTTGCACAGGTTGGTAACAATATAACTTGACTTAACGCATGCGGTACATGCCTCATCCACTACCGTCAGATATCTTGAAGATTTATACTCATGATGGAGCACCTGGCTGGCGTACCATGATAGCGGATCCAGTTCGTCTTTTTCATCGTTTCGGCCATAACCCAATATAGCCATGATTTTATACTTGACTACTGCCCTGGCTTTATGAATACAGCAACGCTCATTCCCGTTTTGTTTACGGGTAATTTCAATGGGTAACCTGTTGATATCGTCAAGTAATCGTCCTTCCTTATATTCTGCGGCCATACGGGTAAGTAAATCCCTGCGTATGATCATCACATTATTCACAAAAGCCATAGTATTTCTTTTTTATTTATTCGGTGTAAGGTGTTCCCATCCCTCTTCCCTCCTCAAAACAGAGGGAGAGGATGGAAACTATTAACCAACAAACACACTGTTATTAATTACCTTCAAAAGCTTTAATGTACAGTTCCTTTATCTCACCTATTGAAGGATACCTTGGGTTAGCACTGGTACACTGGTCATCAAAAGCCCTTTCAGAGAGTTCATCAAGATTGTCATAAAAATCTTTCTCATTTACTCCTGCTGCCTTGATGCTATTGGGAATGCCGACCGCTTTTTTTAGTTTTTCAATAGCTTTGATCAGATTCTCCACTTTTGCTTCTGGGGTTGATCCTCCCAGTTCGAGGTAATCAGCCATACGTGCATAACGCTGAATAGCATCAGGGTATTTATATTGTGGGAAGATAGCTTGCTTACGAGGGGCATTAGTGGCATTAAAGCGAATCACATCATTGATGATCAACGCATTTGCAAGACCGTGGGGGACATGAAACTCTGAACCAAGCTTGTGAGCCATGGAATGACATACACCCAGGAAGGCGTTTGCAAAGGCAATACCAGCAAGAGTGGCTGCATAATGAATCTTCTCTTTGGCCTTTGGATTGGCGGCTCCTTCATTAACAGAGGATTCCAGGTATTTGAAAATAAGTCGTGCAGCTTCAAGAGCATATGGATTGGTGAACTCGGTTGCAAAAACGGAAGCCATCGCTTCAAGCGCATGGGTAAGAGCATCAATACCTGACCATGCAGCCAGCTTTTTAGGCATTGTCATCACAAATTCAGGGTCAATGATGGCCATACTGGGGGTAAGGGAATAATCGGCAATCGGGTATTTGATACCTGTTTTTTCATCCGTTACTACTGCAAAAGGTGTTACTTCTGAACCTGTTCCCGAGGTAGTAGGGATAGCTACCATTAGAGCTTTTTTACCAAGCTCGGGGAAGGTATAAATTCGTTTACGAATATCCATGAAGCGTAATGCAAGCCCTTCAAATTCCAGCTCAGGGTGCTCATACATCAACCATATGATTTTACCGGCATCCATTGCTGAACCTCCCCCGATAGCAATGATTACATCGGGTTGAAAGGAATTGACTCTTGACAGTCCTTTCTTGATAGTAGCCAGGTTCGGATCAGGTTCAACATCAAAGAAGATATTTGATTCAATGTGCAACAGTGACAAATGCTGAGTGACTTTATCCGTGTAGCCCAGGTCATGGATTGACTTGTCAGTTACAATAAAGGCTCTCTTTTTACCGGCAAGATCCTGTAAAGCAACAGGAAGACAACCGGTTTTGAAATAAATCTTGGAGGGCATTCGCAGCCATAACATATTTTCTCTCCTTTCAGCCGTTGTTTTAATATTAATCAGGTGTTTAACTCCTACATTTTCACTTACAGAGTTACCTCCCCAAGAGCCGCAGCCCAGTGTAAGGGAAGGCTCCAGACGGAAGTTATAAATGTCGCCTATAGCACCTTGTGAGGCAGGCATATTAACCAGTAATCTGCCTGTTTTCATAAATGAACTGAATGACCTGATCCGATCCTTGTTAACCGGGTTTGTGTACAAAACAGATGTGTGGCCAATCCCTCCGAACTTAATGAGGCAGGTAGCTGTGTACTCTGCTTCTTTAAAATCAGATGCTTTATACATAGCTAAAACCGGGGAGAGCTTTTCATATGCAAAGGGCTCATCCTTATTAATCTCTGTGGCTTCACCAATTAAAACCTTGGTGTATTCAGGTACGGTAACTCCTGCCATTTTGGCAATTTTCCATGCTGGTTGACCAACAATAGCTGAATTCAAATGGTTGTCTTTAATAATAAACCTGCCTACTTTTTCTTTTTCTTCACTGTCCAGAACATGCGCACCGTTGTCAATGAGTAACTGTTTGACCTGCTCATAAACATTTGCTACCACAACAATAGACTGTTCAGAAGCACAAATCATCCCGTTGTCAAAAGTCTTTGACATCAGTACCGAACTTACGGCCATTTTTAAATTTGCAGTTTCATCAATAATAGCCGGAGTATTTCCAGCTCCCACACCTATAGCCGGTATTCCTGAAGAATAGGCAGCTTTAACCATGCCGGGGCCTCCGGTGGCAAGAATCATGTTAATGCTGTGATGATGCATCAGGTACTGTGAAGCATTCAGGGTAGGAGTGTCAATCCATCCGATGATCCCTTCAGGTGCACCTGCTGCTACTGCAGCTCGCAGTACAACTTTTGCAGCTTCAATAGTTGATTTTGCTGCGCGAGGATGCGGTGAAAAGATGATGCCGTTACCGGTTTTCAGACAAATCAAAGCTTTAAAGATAGCCGTTGATGTGGGATTTGTTGTCGGTACTATACCTGCAATGACCCCTATAGGATCAGCAAATTTCCCAATCCCATAGGTCAGGTCCTCTTCTATAAAACCTACCGTTTTCTCATCTTTATACTTGTTATAAATGTACTCGGAAGCAAAATGGTTCTTAATCACTTTATCCTCTACTACACCCATTCCTGTTTCCGCAACAGCCATTTTTGCCAGCATTATCCTGTGGTCGTTAGCAGCAAAAGCAGCTTTACGGAAAATCTCATCCACCTGTTTCTGGGTATATGTTCTATATATTTTTTGTGCATTAACCACTGATTGGATAGTTGCTTCAATGATGTCAAATTCATTGTTAACAGGAGTATCGATTTCATTGCTCAGAATTGATTCATCCACTTTCTCTTTAACTTTTAAGGCGTCTTTCATTGCTTCATATTTTGATGTTCATCACTTAGATATTATTTCCCCTAGTTTCTAATGCCCTCAGGTATTCAATGATCTTTTCGAGGGTGGCATTTTCAATCAGGGTACCATTTACTTCAACGTATGGGTGTTTAGGTTCTCTGGTCATTTCTTCACAACCAAGGCATACAGAGCCTTCTACATATACTTTATCTTTCAGATCATCGGGAAGCTGGTCTTTAATATCTTTTAACTCGTGATTTCCCATTACATAACAGTGAGTGCCTACGCAAACTCTTATTTTAATTTTTTTATCCATGGTATTAGTTATAAATATTTGATACTTACTTGTTTTAGGTATTTGTCTTCTAATATATTTGCGATTCTTTTGATTACATTACGCCTGATGTCAAGCTCAACAGGTAGTGAAGGATCCTGATGCGCAATATTGACGCAGGTACCCACAATAAATTCAACAATATCTGCTTCAAGCAACATTTTAAATATCCCGGCAGCAGCATTGGTTGCTGAAGTTTCACCATTTGCGAGTGTTTCAAGCATTTCACTCACTCTGCTGAGTGTGATAATACCTTCAGTTACCAGGTCAACACCCTCCATGGATGAAGCAGGCGGAAGGTCAGAATCCATCTGGTCAAGGGGGGGTACTACAATCTCTTTTTTCAGTTCCCTGGAAATAATCTTAGCAGTGGTGCCTCCGCAAATAATTTTCTTTCCGCTGTAATTGGAGACCAATTCAGCAATCAGAGAATCCTTTGATTCATTAAAAGGAGGCCCTGAACAGATCAATAATTTACTTGGTTTACGACGGTATATCACTGCACAGCTTGCATCGTCTTTAAGAACGAATGAATCATTGAATTCAGCTTTCCGGACAATCATTTTTGCCATTTCACCGGCAGAGATGTTTTCATGCTTTTGTTTCTCGCTTTTTATAAAAGAGATCAGGTTTTCAATACCCCAACCGAAAGGCATTGAGTCATTACCAATGCCTGATTGGGTAATTCCATCTGATACTATGATTAGCCGGTCGTTTTCAAGAAGTGAGAAATTAGATACTTCAATGTTTTTTACCAGGTTTTGTTGCATGACCTCCAGAGATTTCCTCTCAGGATTAATGATTTCACCTCCCCGTTCAATGAAAAAGGCAGGATTACCGTACTCGATGACCGTGGTTTCGCCATCAAAATCAACATCAACCACTGTAAAGGTGCTGTAACTGATGTTTCGGTCAGGATCAAGTGGTAATGTGTCCATGACCCACCTGACAGAGTCTACAATTGGTTCATGCATTAGCCTGAAATTAAGGGTCATGGATGCTGTAAGGGTAGAGAGGACATTGGCTCTTACACCACTACCCAGTCCATCGGACAGTACGGCCACATAGCGGTCTTCTCCTTGTACTTTTCTGGAAAGGAATGTATCACCGCAAACCACTTTGCCGTGTTTCTCTTTCAGATAGGAACCAATCTCTATGATAAAACTTCTCTCTTTCATAACCGTATTATTCCTGTATTGAATGATGATCCTGATCAACAGACTCCACAATGGAATTAAGCATGGACTCCGTGTAAGCAGCGTTTTCACCCAGTAGGAAAGCAATCTTTTGCACAATTTCCATGTTTTGGTGTATGACCTGCCTGGTGGTGTTGAGCACATGATCCTTTCTGACTTCCGGATCCTGAAGGTTCCTGATGATACCGCATACTATTTTATGCGGTTGAAGGGTTATGACCGATACATTGAGTAAAAGGCCGTTTTCCCTTATGCGGCGTTCTATCATCTCTTCACCGGAATAAAGCACGGAGGAAAAAAGTTTGTGGAAGAATGCTACTTTTTTCAGGTCACTTCCTTCAAGTTTACCCAGTGAATTATAAAGTTCCAGAACTTCACCTCCGAGTATCTCGGCAAAAAGCCTGTTTGAGTCGATAATGGTGAGTGTTTCATCAACCATAACTACCCCATATGGTATTTTTTTTAGCAGTACTGATGCTTTATCCTGAGCAACTCTCCGGTTGTTGGAAACACACATGAGCCTTTCGGCTTTACCGTTAAGCATGGCTATTGCAAAATCGCGGCAACTGTCGTAACCACATCCGCCACAGTTAAGCTCATCAGCTTCAGTGAATTTTCCCGTTGACTTAAGTGCATTTGCAATTTCAGCTTCGGTGACTTGTTTTAGGTTTACCGGGTTGTCATCTTTTTGATCGAACGTTATGTCAACCTGTGCACCGGTGTACAGTAGTGTTTCCTTCCTTAAATTTACTTCCTTTAATACACGTTGACGCTTAATTGCTACTGATGAACTGTTAATGGAACAGGGGCCTTTGACGCAACCGCCCTCACATATTAAGAGCTCCAGAAAAAGAGGCTCACCGGTTTTCCATTCTGCCAGGTTGTTCAAAACTTCTTTAACGCTGGTTATTCCTGAAAAAGACATAAAAGAGGCATCCGTCATGGATGTTTGCCTTTTCATATTGGCAATCATCCCTCCATCAACCGGGAAATAGCTTCCTTTCCCTGCCTGAGTGGGGATGAAAATGTTGTCTTGTTCAGATTCCTGAAGTTCCCAGCTTGGGTAATTCATATCCAGAAAATCATGTAAATCACTGAAAGTAAGTGCATAGTCAGTTAATCCCGGATAATCGTCACATTCACCTTTTTTTGCGATGCATGGGCCAAAAAATGCTGTTTGTACATCTGGTCCATATAATCCCTTCAGTACTTTTGAATGTGTTTGCATAGGAGAAAGCACAGGAACAATATAATCAGCAAGTTGTGGATAATGCTTGTTGATTAACCGGACGACAGAAGGGCAGCAGGAAGAAATAAAAATACCTTCGGATTTTTCTTTTATATAGGCGGATGTTTGCTCTGCAACGATTTCAGCTCCTAAGGCCGTTTCAGAGACTCCCCAAAATCCAAGCTTTTTTAAGGCACCAGCTAACACTTGAGGATCCAGACCGGGAAACTCGCTGATATAGGATGGGGCCAGACAGGCTATAACCTTCATGCCCTGATCAAGTGCCTCTGAAAGTTTGGAAAAATCATCACGGACTTTTTTAGCACCAACCGGACATACCTGAACGCAATGTCCGCAATAGATACATTCTGATGCTATAACTGAAGCGCTGCCGCTTTCAATTTTTATTGCTTTTACAGGACACTGCCGCAAACATTTATAACAATCCTGGCAATTGTTCTTTTCAGTATATACCGGGCTGATCATTTGCTGCCCATGGCATAACACTTTCTCAAATTTTTCTGAATTGACTTTTTCAATGTCCATCTGGTTGTTCATTTTATGCTCTTCACTTATTTCGAAAGGAGAACCCTGTTGTTAATTGAATAACAACATGGCAATGTTCATGCCAAATAATGCAAATGATTGTAATACAATAAAATACGGTAGTAGTGCAATAAGGGGATTGGGTACTTATGTATCAGAATAAGACACTTAACAAAGAATCAGGTGTAATAAAAACGGACGTTGTCATCAATCAGGACATTAAAACAGGAAGCTGACTTAACCAGGGCATCAGCAATGGAAGCTGACTTAACCAGGGCATCATGAAGGGAAGCTGACTTATAATATTCCGGATTTTACTAATTGTTCCTTCAGCTTAGTCGTTCCATTCAGGTGAATAGTACGAAAACCCATTTCATTGGCTGTATTGATATTGCTTATGCTGTCGTCAATAAAGAGTGATTCGGTGGACTGAAGACTATATCTGGACAAGAGTCTTTCATAAATAGCCTTATCAGGTTTTACCATTTTTTCCTCACCTGATACCACAATCCCCTCAAACTCTCTGAGGCAGGAATACCTGTTATATGCAACCGGAAACGTTTCGGCTGACCAGTTTGTTAAACCGAACATCCGGTATTTAGCTTTTAAAGGTTTGATGAGTTGAGTATTTTCAACGATCTCTCCTCCAAGCATTTTAGTCCAGTCGCCGTAAAATAATTCAATCTCATTATGGTAAGCAGGGAATTGAGATTGAAGCTCTTGGGTCGCTTTTGATAAGGAATACCCTGCATCCTGTTTAAGATTCCATTGAGGCGTGCAAATGTTGGTAAGGAAGAATTCCATTTCCGACTTATCCTTAAATACATTTTGGTATAAATATCTTGGGTTCCAGTCAATTAATACCCCGCCAAAGTCAAAAATGATATTCCGGATACTCATAATTTCATGATTCTGTTGTTCCTGTATTAAACTCCATTTCAGGTATTATATTATACACTATCACATTTTGTTTGGTATCTTATGCTTTGGTACACTTATATTCCGGTACACTTTGATGGTGTTACGCTTTGCCGGTGAATATTATGTTACCGTGTCAGGTTTTAAGCCTGAACTTTGGGAGCCTTAAAAGTATAATGCTTTTGGAATAAATAACTGATTGCAATCGTTACAATAGAAATAGCCATATTTGAGGGGCTTGGATAAAAGTCAAAGTAATCTACCAATAATTTTAAGCCAAGATAATTGATAGCAAGATTAATAAAAAACACCGTTATATAGCGAAATAATTGGATACGGCCCCGTAAATCAGAGCTGGTAAAAGTAACATATTTCTGAAGTAAAAATCCTGATAACAGAACAATCGGGAATTTAATGCCCAGACTGGCAATATGAGAACTAATAGTAACAAAGCCCAGGTCCAACATTCTATGTTTTAAAACGAAATTATAAATCAGGAAGTAAAGCACCCAGTCAAACACTAAATTTGCGGCTCCGGTAAACCCATACCGAAAGAATTGCACATCCATGTACTTATGGAAAGGCGGATAAAAAAAGTCAATGATTGTTCTGATCACATGGCCAACCGTTACGCAAATATTCCTCATTGATATAATTTTAGAGGGCTGTTCTTCTCTGTTTGTTAAGACGGTTCAAATTTATCAAGTTTCTTCAAATTAGCTTGCACAATTATGGATATTAATTGTTAATAGGCGGAGTTCAGTATCAACGATCAGTTGTTTTATTACATTTATAGTATTCATACTCCTCTTATGCTTTGATTTATAACCACTAAAAATATTTTGGTGCAGCGCTTAGTATGTTTAAACAACCTGGATTAAATTTGTCCACTGTTAACGATCATAGAAAATTTTACTGAATGGAGCATTCACATCATCATTCTTCTGAAAACGCCACTAAAAATATCAGTCTGGCATTCTTCCTTAATCTGGCTTTTGCTGCTATAGAGCTTGTGGGAGGTTTATTAACCAATAGTGTAGCTATTCTTTCAGACGCACTTCACGACACCGGCGACAGTATTTCATTGGGGATAGCATGGTGGCTGCAAAAGAAATCAAACAAAAAGATTGATCAACATTATTCCTATGGTTATAAGCGCTTTTCACTGTTGGGAGCCATCTTTATATCAGTGGTGCTGATAGTGAGTTCGGTTTTTATTATTAGGGAGAGCATCAAACGGATTATGGATCCCCAGACGGCTAATGCGGAGGGGATGCTGCTGTTGGCTATCTTTGGAATTCTGGTAAACGGATACGCGGCTTACAAGCTGAACCGTGGCCATTCATTGAGCGAGCGTGCTGTTTCATTGCATCTTCTGGAGGATGTGTTTGGGTGGATTGCTGTACTGATTGTGAGCATTGTGATGCTGTTTGTGGATGTGCCTGTACTTGACCCGCTGCTTTCAATCGGGATCACTATATGGGTGTTGACCAATGTGTACCGAAATCTGCGTGACACTTTTAAGGTATTAATGCAAGAAGTGCCTCATAATGTTGACATTGACAGGATGCTTTTGCAGATAAAAGAAATTAAGGACGTAAGGGGGGTACATGACTTCCACTTGTGGTCACTTGATGGTGAACATAATATTATGACCTTACATGTGGTTACGGGAGATATGCAGGCCCCTGATAAACTCGTAAAGCTTAAACAGGAGATCAGGGAGTTGGCCGCAACCTTCAATGTTCAACATGTTACGCTTGAATTTGAGGATAAAGATGAAGCTGACGACTGTGAATTTATTAATGGCTGTGATGATGTTTAATAATAGTACAGTTAGCGTTAATGATACCTTTTATGAATTTTTTGAGGGATGTGATGGTGTGTGAATTTATTTATCTTTGAAGCAAATCAATGACCATGAATGAAATGATGAAATTATTACCTGAAGCGGCTTGGAATCATGTGGTAAATGGCGCTGTATTCCTTGATATAACGGATGACGAAGGGTTTAGTGTACTGGCATATGACCAGGTAAATTCCATTGAATTGACCCTGCTTGAATTACTTGACAAATTGCCTGAAATGGACAAGACACTGATGTATGTGGCAGGCGGTTATGATGAAGCAACCGGGTTTAAAGCAGCCAATCTTCTAGCTGTTAATGGCTTTGAAAAGGTTGGTTATATAGCTGACGGTATTCGTGGCTGGTTTCAGGAAGGTTTACCGGTACGATACCATGTGAGCGGAAGCTGTGGTATGGGGAATGAGGATCATTGCAATGATGATGGTTCCGATGGTTGTGGTAGTTGCTCTTGCGGTTGTGGGGAGTAAATTTAAACCATACCATTATCAGTTACCCAAATCAACATTTTTAAGGTGTGGATCAGGAATTAGATTGTTATAAAAACAACTATTGCTGTCCGGTAAAAATGAGCAGGGCAAAAAATCAGGGCTGTTTTCCTCTCTTGGAATCCAGCCCTTTTTACTTCTTTTGCAGTTACAACACCCAAAAGGACATATTTATGGGCAAAAATGCCTATTTTACCCGACAGCCGCTCCATGCATAACTATTACAATTGACCGATGTTCAAGAAATAGCGCGATCAAGTCCAAAAGGAGGTCACGACCGTTATACCCAAAAACCTGATGGTTACTCTCACTTTGTAATAATGCTATTTGCAGGTTTGATGCGCTATGATTCTCTTCGTGAAATCGTGGTAGGCATGGGGTGTTTTATGTAACCAAAATGAAGAAGAACCTGCGTTACACCCGACTGAACGGTCATGACCTTTTGAAATAGAACTCCTGAAACTGCCAACCCGAATTTACATATCATTCAAATTTATAGTTAACACGGATTAAACACGGACTTAACACGGACTATATACGCATAAATGCGTCTGAAGCTCGTATTTAATCCTAATTGAGTACGCAATGGCACGATATTTGATGTATATTATTACACTTCAAACAGAAAACAAGGACCATCGTAAGAAAAGAGAAACCCTGTCATGTTGTTAGTCGCCACCACTGATAAAGCATACAGTCACGTAAACACCCATGCTGCCACCTGTCGGGATGGAACCATCGAGTTGGATTTACTCAAGTATCTGACGTATTGGTTTGTGCAGGTTGCACGTGGGGATGAAACCATCGTACAGGATTTACCTGTCGAAGCAGTAAGGAAAGAGTTGTATGCATTCATCACCTTAAAGAGAGCAGCAGGGAAGGGGATGATATTTACCGTATCGAACAGCCAGAGGGTAGGGAGTAGTGAGTGATGAGTTTTTGGTTTTTAGTTCTTAGTTTTTGGTTTTTAGTTCTTGGTTCTTGGTTCTTAGTGCTGACTGCTGATTGCTGATTGCTTTCTGCTGACTGCTTTTCAGAAAAGGCATGGCTACCAATCATTCATCAGTTTAATTCTTCACCTCCAGAACCGTCTGTTTTTGATTAGATGGGTTTACTTTTCAAAGGAATAGTTCAGATTACCATTTTACGGGCAATCTGAACCGTTATTTTATGTTTTTACGTTTTTACCGGACAGCAATAAAAAAGAATACTCATAAGTAAATTGTCCGGGTGATACGAATATTAATGAACTGACCCGGGAATAGATTTATCATTGATGCTCCTTATGAATAATTTGAACAGTTGATAAATATTAACCCGGTTGCATTATGGAGTTGAATTCTGCTCATAAGAAAGAGGGAGATGATTTTACATCTCCCTCTTTCTACTCTATTCATAAATTCTATGATCCGGAATGAGTATTTGTGTTTTATGATCCGTATGGGTTCCGGCTATTAGTTATAAGTGGGCAGAAAAGAATGCTCTTTTGCATAATCGAGCATCTGTTGGGTGTAGTCGTCAGGGTATTCAACTTTGACATTCACAATTTTGCCGTCTTTCATTTCAGGAACAAATACAGGATTTACAAAACCACCATAAGGTGCAACATTGAGTTTTCCGAAACGTTCAAGCACTTCAGCATGGAGTTTCTGATCAACTTTAACACCGTATTTTTCAACAAGCATTTTACCGGTCTGGTAATCGCCTTCTGATTTAATACGTTGCATTTCAGCAAGTAGTTTTCCGAAAAGGTCACGCAATGCTTTGTAGTCATTGATTTTAACGTAGGTTTTGCCGTTTCGTACCTCAAAGGCAATTACATTTTTAGCCTTGCCTTGTTCATAGCACCATTGGGCAATCAACTGACGGTTACGCATATGGGATTCCTCTATGTCCTTACCCGGCAGAATACGACAAAGCTGTGTCAATAAACCATTACGGATGTAGCTGATGTATTCGGCTTTATAAACCTCTTCCTTATCAAACAATCCAATCTCCATCATTTTGGGATCACCTAAATAGTACAGTGCGAACAGATCGGCACGAGCTTCCTCAAGGGTGGAACCGTAGTTCTTCAGCTCATCACCACGGGTACCCGGTAGTAATTGTCCTGAACCGTGACCTAAACATTCATGAAGGTCTGTATGCAGATTGCTGGCAAGAGACCCGTAGGTACGTGACCATTTAACTTCGTCAGGAGATGCGGCAAATTCTTCAAGCATACCATTGCCTAAAGCGGCCTGGTCATAAGCATAGGTGATATTTTCAATGGTTACTGATTTGGAGCCATAGTCTTTACGGATCCAGTCGGCATTAGGCAGGTTGATACCGATAGGGGTGCTGGGATAGCAATCACCACCCAATTGAGCGCAGGTGATCACTTTAGCTGAAACACCCTTAACTTCAGCTTTTTTGAACTTGGGGTTAACCGGTGAATTGTCCTCAAACCACTGTGCGTTGGCACTGATAATCTCCGCACGTTTGGTTGCTTCAACATCTTTAAAGTTAACTACACTTTCCCAGGTTGCTTTTAATCCTAAAGGATCGCCATAGTTTTCAATGAATCCGTTTACAAAGTCAACATGTGAGTCGAGGTCCTGTACCCATAATACATTGTACTGGTCCCAGGTAGAGAGGTTACCGGTTTTGTAATAGCTGATCAGGGATTCAATCACCTTTTTCTGATGGTTGTTTTCAGCTACGCCGGAAGCTTTTTCAAGCCAGTAAACGATTTGCCCGATAGCTGCCGAATACAATCCATCGACTCTATAAGTCTGTTCGGATATTTTACCGTTCTTTTTGACCAGTTTGGAATTGAGGCCCAGAGAGATAAGGGTGTCTCCTTTGTTGGTGCGGATTTGGTTCTTGAGGTTTTGATAGTAATTTTCAGCTTCTTTTTCAGTTACCCCATCATAGAAATTGCAGGCAGAATTGGTGATCAGGTCTTTACCTGAATCCAGGCTTAATCCCTTAGGAGCGATGTTTGGATCATAAATAACAGGGATTATTTCAGCAATGAAAGCTTCAAGTGTTTGTCCTTCACGTACAGGGAATTTGCCGTTTTTAGTATGGGCAATGAGTTCTTTGAAGTAGCTTTCACTGCATTCAGGGAAGAACTTATCTTTTGAATAGTGATGATGAATACCGTTACTGAACCATACCCGTTTGGTATAAACCATGAATTTTTTAAAATCATCAGATTCACGGTCACCCTCGTAATTTTCAACAATATTTTCCAAGGTACGGCGTATAGCCAGGTTGTATTTATAATTCTGGTCAAAAATGATATCACGACCGGCAATGGCAGCCTGGCTCAGGTAGTACACGAGCTCTTTTTGTTTAAGAGTTAACTGGTCAAATCCGGGTACCTGGTAACGCATGATCTTCAGATCAGCGAATTGCTCAAGTAAGTATTTGAAATCATCTTTCTTTTCTTCAGGAGCGGATTTCTGCTTGCACGAAAGTGCAAAAATGGTTGATAACATAATAATGATGACGCTAATTTTTTTCATAGTAGGAAATATACTTTATTCAGGTTTGTTGCTGTTGGTTTTTGCAAGATTAATAATAATATCATTCTCCATAACCGGAATAGCTTTTGAAATTCCGATTTGAAGAGAGTAGGGGAGTACTTTTTCATATCCCAGGCGCACCAATCGCCCGTAATGTGATGATTGCTTAATCAGCGCTTCAGGCGACCTGTTGCAGCTTTGCCACAGCGTGAGGGCTGCCAGGGTTGAATCATCACGGGTAATAAAGCGAGTATCAGCAAGCAAAGTTTCAGCAATGGCAGCAGCACATAGGGTATCCTCTATGCAAAACGTATTCTTCCAACCTGCACATAGCAGCACTACATTTTGCTGCTGTTCTATTAGCCAACCGGAAATGGCGGGTACATTGATAAAAGAACCAATAGCCACCTGCCCGGATTGAAGTGCCAGGCTGATGGCAGCAGTGCCATTGGTGGTAGTATAATAAATAGTTTTACCCTTTAACCCGGGTACCATGAAGTCGAAGGCTGAATTACTGAAATCAGCAAAATCAGGTTTTAATCCATCGCGTTCAGCAGCAACCGGGTAACCCTGATCCTTAAACTTTTTTGCAAGATCAATGGAATCAAGAGGTACTATTGCTTTAACACCATAGTCAAATGCCGTACAGAAAGAGGTAGTAGCCCTGAGTACATCCATGACAACCGTTATCTGCTTTCCTTCCCTTTTTACGAAAGGATACAGGGCCGGAGAGAAACAAACATCTATTGTTGGCATATGAATAGGATAAAATGGTGATCTGTTTAAAGCTACAACCGGGCATGGGTAAGATGTCCGGTTGTAAGGTATTGATTATTAACTATCCTTTATAGAAAGGCAGTTTAACGATTTTAGCTTTGAGAGCTTTATCACGGACACTGATAAAGATTTCAGTATCAACTTTAGCAAATGTAGGTGGTACGTAGCCCATACCAATAGCAATCTTGAGTGATGGCGACTGGGTACCTGAAGTGACTTCACCGATCACGTTACCATCAGCATCCAGTATTTTATATTCATGACGCGGAATACCCTTGTCAATCATTTCAAAGCCAACCAGTTTACGGGTAACGCCATCAGTTTTCTGTTTTAATAAGGCAGCTTTATTAACGAAGTCTTTGGTATCAGTGAATTTGGTAATCCAACCTAACCCTGCTTCAATAGGTGAAGTAGTATCATTAATATCATTACCATAGAGGCAGAAACCCATTTCAAGGCGGAGGGTATCACGAGCACCAAGACCAATAGGCTTGATCCCGAATTCAGCGCCGGCTTCAAAAATAGCTTTCCATATCTTTTCAGCATCTTCATTTGCGAAGTAAATTTCACATCCTCCGGCACCGGTATATCCGTTTATTGAAAGGATAACATCTTTAACACCGGCTAAATTAATCTTCTTAAAGGTGTAATATTCCATATCGAGGATAGGGGTATCCGTCAGTTTTTGCACTGCTTTGAGGGCCAGTGGGCCTTGTATAGCTAACTGTGAAATTTCATCAGATGCGTTATAGAGTTCAGCGCCAAAGGTGTTTTGTGAGTTAATCCAATTCCAGTCTTTTTCAATATTTGAAGCATTTACCACCAAAAGGTATGTTTGGGCATCAATCCTGTACGTTAGGAAATCATCAACAATACCACCCTGAAGGTTAGGCAAACAAGTGTACTGGATTTTGCCGTCAGAAAGTTTAGAAGCATCATTTGAGCTTATCCATTGAATAAGCTTGAGTGCATTAGGACCTTTGACCCATATTTGCCCCATGTGCGATACATCAAAAACGCCTACTCCCTTACGAACAGTTTCATGTTCAGTTAGCAATCCTTCATATTGTACAGGCATATAGAAGCCTGCAAAGGGAACCATTTTAGCACCCAGTGCTTCATGAATCTTAGTAAATGCGGTATGTTTCATCTCATTGTAAGTTTTTGAATAATTACGCAAACCTACGCAGATTTTAGAAAACTTTTGGCAGATTGGCTAAAAAATACTGAACATTTTAGTGTTTTATTCCTTAAATTAATGAGTACGACTATTTTTTTTATTATAATTAAAGAAAAAAAAGCAGGGAGAACAAAAAAACATTATCTTTGCAACATCTAATTTTATTCGATCCACACTCATCATTTCTTTCACACATTATTGTTTGTTTCAAGATTTATCTTGAGTGCGATTAAACCTTTCACCTTTATTCTGATCACTTTCTGATTACAAAAACACTAATTAATTTTTATGTACGATATTATCGAGCTTAACAACAAGCTTCTCGAGGAGTTAAAAGACATCGCCAGGGGATTACATATTCCAAAATTTGACGACATGAAGAAGCAAGACCTGATTTACCAGATACTGGATTACCAGGCTTTAAATCCTTCAACAGACATGCTTGAAAAAGAGAAAGCCAACCGTGAAAACAGGTTTAAACGACAACGAATTCCTGATGATAAGTTTAATAAGCCAAGGCCTCAGTTTAACAAAGAAAACAAGGGTACCCCAATTGCTTCTTCCAATCCCTCACTCAATCAGCCAAGAAATGTAACATCCAAAACAGAAGAAGTAAAAGTGCCCGATACCAGGCCTTCTGTTGAACCTGTTACACCTAAAGTTGAGGAGATCAAAATTGTTGTTAAACCTGAAGTAAACAAAATAAGTGAGGAAAGACCGAATAAGCCCAAAAGGGGCAGACCTAAAGGCGACATAAAATCCGGACCTCACCAACCACCTGTTGTTCCTGCTGAACCGATAGCGAAAAATGAAATACCATTTAGTGAACCGATTCAAAGAAATATACCTGCCGGGATAAATGAAGAGTTACTCCAAACCTCCAAACCTGAAAATATTGATACTGAAGCTTTACTTCTGAGCAATGCACCTATTGATGAACCCATTGAGGATGAGGTTATTATTTCACCTGTTGAGGTGCCGGTTGAGCAGGAGGGGGAAGATATTGAAGCGAAAGCAGAAACCGTTGAAGCAGAAGTATCTCATACTCCTGTAACTCAAGTTCCTGACAGAAATGCTGAACCGGAACCATACCGCCCGAGTGAACGATTTAACAGGGATTATCCCAATTCACGACAACGGTATCCTGACCGTCCTGACCGTCCTGACCGCCCTGAAAGAAAGCGGGAAGAATATTCATGGGAATTTGATGGTTTTATTACCAGCGACGGAGTACTTGAAATAATGCCTGATGGGTATGGCTTTTTAAGGTCATCTGATTATCATTATCTGAATTCACCTGATGATGTGTATGTTTCACAATCACAAATAAAGCTTTTTGGATTAAAGACCGGTGATACGGTACGTGGAACGATCAGACCACCCAAAGACGGTGAAAAGTATTTTCCGCTTATTAAAGTGGAACAGATTAATGGACGTACCCCTGATGAGGTACGAGACAGGATACCTTTTGATTACCTGACCCCATTATTTCCTGAAAAGAAATTTAATCTTACAGGTCATGCGGGTTCCAATATGTCGACCCGTATTATAGATTTATTTTGCCCAATAGGCAAGGGACAGCGTGGTTTGATAGTTGCACAGCCTAAAACAGGTAAAACTGTTTTACTCAAGGAGATTGCTAATGCCATTGCAGCTAATCACCCTGAAGTATATTTGATTGTGTTGCTCATAGATGAACGGCCGGAAGAAGTTACGGATATGGCGCGCAGCGTTCATGCTGAAGTTATTGCTTCCACCTTTGATGAACCGGCTGACCGCCATGTAAAGATTGCCAATATAGTGCTTGAGAAAGCAAAAAGAATGACTGAATGCGGGCACGATGTAGTGATACTGCTTGACTCCATTACCCGTTTGGCACGTGCTTATAATACCGTTTCACCGGCATCAGGCAAGGTGCTGTCAGGAGGGGTTGAAGCCAATGCACTGCAAAAACCTAAACGTTTCTTTGGTGCTGCACGTCAGATTGAGAATGGTGGTTCTCTTACCATTATTGCTACCGCACTGATTGATACAGGATCAAAGATGGATGAAGTGATCTTTGAGGAATTTAAGGGTACCGGTAATATGGAACTACAGCTTGACCGCAAACTGTCGAACAAGCGTATTTATCCTGCTATTGATATTGTTGCATCCAGTACACGACGTGAAGATTTATTGCTCGATAAAGAAACCCTGCAAAGAATCTGGGTATTACGAAATCATCTGGCTGATATGAATCCTTTAGAGGCTATGGAGTTTTTGAAAGAGAAAATGAAATATACCAATAGTAATGAGGAATTTTTAATATCCATGAACGGGTAAAAAGCATCCTTAATCTTATTAAAAAGAAAGAAGCTGTCCTTATGGGAACAGCTTCTTGCTTTTTAATGATTTAATGGTTTCTCTTTTGTGATCTGATGATTCCCCTTGGGTGATTTTAAGGTTTCACTTCAATGATCAGATGGTTACCCTTTGACGAAAGCTACTGATTTTTTATGGCTCCATTTAACTGATTGACGACGATTCCTTTTCGACTGATAACCTTTAGCGCTTTATCAACAATGTTCTCAGCCGTAAGTCCGTACTTCTTCATCAACTGTTCAGGGGTACCGCTCTCACCGAAAGTATCTGCCACTGCAACCATTTCAACGGGTGTTGGTCTGTTCAGCGCAAGCACCTGATTGATACTGTCGCCCAGTCCGCCATTTTGCTGATGTTCTTCGGCAGTAACCACACAACCTGTTTTAGCTGCTGATTTAAGCACTGCTTCAACATCAAGGGGCTTAATAGTATGGATATCTATTACTTCAGCATCAATACCGTGGGCTGCCAACATATGTCCTGCCCGGATAGCTTCCCAAACGAGGTGACCGGTAGCAAATATGGAAACATCTTTACCTTCATTTAACATGATTGCTTTGCCGATTTCAAAAGCACCTTCGGCAGGGGTGAAGTTAGGTACTTTAGGCCTGCCAAACCTTAAATAAACCGGTCCCTGGTAGGCTGCAACCGCAATGGTAGCCAATCTTGTCTGGTTATAGTCGCACGGATTAATCACCACCATATTGGGTAACATTTTCATCATACCGATATCTTCGAGCGACTGATGCGTAGCGCCGTCTTCACCTAAGGTAAGACCGGCATGTGAAGCGCAAATTTTAACATTGGTTTCACTGTAAGCAACTACCTGCCTGATTTGATCATAAACCCTGGCCGTTGAGAAGTTGGCAAAGGTTCCGGTAAATGGTATCTTGCCTCCGATTGCGAGTCCGGCAGCAATACCTATCATGTTTGCTTCGGCAATACCCGTTTGAAAGAACCTCTGCGGGAACTCCTTTTTAAAAGCATCCATCTTAAGAGATCCTGTCAGGTCAGCACACAAAGCGACTACTAAAGGGTTGCTTCTGCCAAGTTCCAGTAATCCCTGGCCAAATCCTGATCGTGTATCTTTTTTATCTGTGAATTTATATTCTGTCATGCGTTATAACTGTTTGTTTTTTAATCAATAAGCAAATAAATTAACGTTACTCGTACCCCCGGGAAAGATGGTGAAATCTTCATCAATAGTGTACATAGCACGGTCAGCCTGCATGGAACGGAACACTACCTTATATTTACCGGGTTGCAGAATAAGTGTTTCCTGTAGCATGGCATCTCTTAGGTCATATACCCATTCAAGTACACCGTTTCGATCTATATAAAGACTTCCAAAACCCCTTACACTTTTTCTTATCACTGCAATTCCCGGTAAAGGAATGTCAATGATGGTATTGGTGCTTTGAGATATTTTAACATCGGAAATATACAACCTGGGCAGGGTGAGAATTTCAAGATCATAAGTACCCACCAGGTATTTTTTAATTTCACCGAAATTCTGTACATTGAGTGTGTTAGGATTTCCGCTTTGCCTTACGATGGCCTGCAGGTTTTTAACGATCCTTTCATTGGTACCCATGCGAAGATTTAGGTATCCCTGGGGAACGCTGATGCTAACGGTTATGTGACGACCGGTTTCCAGCTTGATACTGTCAACCCTGGCAGGAGGAACGGTATTTACAACCATATCATAGGTTAACATCGGGTCAACTACTAAAGTATCAGGAACGCCCCGGCTATTAAGCGTATGAATCAGGTTATATTTCATTTTACCTGTTTCATGATCATAGAAGGTGAGGTTGACATTAGTCTCCAGGGGCCTTTGATTGATATCGAGCAGGTTGACCTGCATGGTAGTGGCACTTAAGGCTTGTGAAATTACGGCGTTCAAGGCATGCTGAAAAGCGCTTTCACTGGAGGCATCATAATAAGTCCCTACGCAATCAAAGGCTTTTTTAAAATCACGGCCGATACCAATAATAAAAGGTTTCATAGAAACTCCGTGTTTCTGAAGTAACTTTGACGCCTCACAAGGATCACCACCACATTCTTCAATACCGTCAGTAATGAGAATAATGATGTTTCGGCAATTATCACATGGGGGAAAATCATTAACCGTTTGCGAAAGGGAGTATGCCAAGGGAGTAGTACCTTTGGGAATAATACCCTGTATGCAGTTTTTTACTTTAACAAAGTTATCAGGAGCAAAGGGAACTTCCAGTTTGGTATCATTGCAATCAGCAGGGGGATAAACCTTTTGATGACCGTAAACCCTTAAAGCAATCTGAATATTATCAAATGAAGCCAGGCTGTCGAGCAGGTTGCTCATAAGCTTTTTAGCGATATTAATCTTGATATCACTCTGCCAGCGGCCATACATACTTTGTGAACCATCAAAAACGAATAAAATTCTGGTGAGCGGCTCTTCTTTGGGCAACACTGTTTCCTGTTGTCCTGCTACCCATAAGGGTAAGAGAAAGAGTATCAGAAGAATTTTTTTCAAGTCAGGTTTCATCAAGATTAATAATCAGTCAGGGTTTCGGGTAATTGATTAAGCGCTTGAACAAGCTGATCATCAGAAGGAGCAACACCATGCCATTGGTATTTGCCTCTCATAAAATCGACTCCATAACCCATTTCAGTATGCATTAAAATCATGACAGGTTTGGTATTAAAACACTTCTCTTGCGCTAGTTTAATGCCATTTAAAACAGAGGTCATGTCATTACCTGCCATTTCAACTACCTCCCAACCAAATGCTTCCCATTTGGCTTTAAGGTTACCCAACGGCAATACATTGTCGGTAGGGCCATCTATTTGTACTCCATTATAATCGATGGTGGCAATAAGATTATCTACTTTATTGGCTGCAGCGTACATAGCTGCTTCCCATATTTGACCTTCATTCATTTCACCATCACCATGTAAGGTATAAACAAGGTGGTGATCACCATCCATTTTCTTTGCCAAAGCAGCGCCGATGGCTACTGATAATCCCTGACCCAGAGAACCACTTGCCACCCTGATCCCGGGCAAGCCTTCACTAGTGGCGGGGTGCCCTTGCAAACGAGAATTAAGCTTACGGAAAGTAACCAGTTCTTCCACAGGGAAATATCCCCTTCGGGCAAGTACACTATACCAAAGAGCCGACAAATGGCCATTGCTTAAAAAGAAAATATCTTCACCTTGCCCTTTAATGGTGAAGTTGGACGGGTCATGGTGCATAATGTCAAAGTAGAGTGCAACCATAAACTCGGTACAACCTAGTGCTCCACCCGGATGACCTGACTGAGCGCCATGAACCATACGTAAAATATCACGACGTACTTGTGTAGCAATAATTTCCAGATTTGATATATTCTGCATGCTTTATTTTTTGGCAAATTTATGCCTTTTTTTCTGTTGATTCTGTTTTGTTGATAAAAATGAAACCTATTGCCGTGATAAATATTACCTTTGGCGGACTGTGAAACAAATATACAAAAATTACAATAAGACTCTACTATTCATGGTATTCTTTGCAAATAAAGTTAAAGTACTCTTGCTTTTAACCGTTTTATTATGGTCAGGTACATGGGTTTATCCACAAAAGCTCACAAAGGAAAAATGGGTTGATTCAGTTTTTAATGAATTGTCACCTGATCAGCGAACAGCACAATTATTGATGATCAGGGCTTATTCAAACCGTGATGAGGTATATAATCAGGAATTAATCAACCTGGTTAGTGAGTTGAACCTTGGCGGGGTATGCTTTTTTCAAGGCGGACCTGTCAGACAGTCCATTCTGACCAATAAGCTACAGGAAAAAACTTCCACGCCGCTATTTGTAGCTATTGATGGGGAGTGGGGTTTAGGGATGCGCCTGGATAGCGTTTCGCTTTTCCCCAAGCAAATGACGCTGGGTGCAATCCGCAATAACCAGTATATTTATGAGATGGGGGCTGAAGTTGCCCGCCAGATGCATTGCATGGGCATACACATAAATTTTGCCCCTGATGCTGATGTAAATAATAATCCCATGAACCCGGTTATTAATGCCCGTTCATTCGGTGAAAACCCTAAAAGGGTAGCTGAAAAAGCATACGCTTACATGAAAGGGATGCAGGATAACGGGATTATTGCAGTAGGTAAGCATTTCCCGGGTCATGGTGACACAGGGAATGATTCACATTTTACGCTACCGGTAATTAGTAAAAACCGGCAACAGATTGATTCAGTGGAGTTATATCCATTTCATTATCTGGTTGACAATGGAATCAAGGGGATCATGGTTTCTCATTTGCAGGTTCCTGCACTTGATACTACCGCTCACTCCATTGCAACCTTGTCAGAATCAATACTGCAGAATATTTTAAGGAAAGAAATGGGGTTTGAGGGCATGATCATCACAGATGGGATGGATATGAAAGGACTGGTAGATTTCTCCGATCCCGGAATGGTAGAAGCTGAAGCCCTCAAAGCCGGCAATGATATATTGTTGCTTCCTGTAGATGCTCGTAATGCTGTTGCTAATATATGCTGCGCTATTGAATCAGGTTATATTACATCACAGATGATTGATGAAAAATGCCGTAGAGTACTTTCATGGAAGTATGATGCAGGATTGGCTGACTACCGTCCTGTTGTGATCAGTAACCTTTCGAAAGAACTGAACAGGCAGGAAGCAAAGCTGATTACCCTTCAAGCCAATGAGCGCGCTATGACCCTGGTGACTAACAAGCATAGCAGGATCCCTTTAAAGGAACTTGATACGCTTAATATGGCTACTTTAGTGATAGGTGATACGGTGATTACACCTTTCCAGCAAATGCTTTCCAATTATGCTCCAGTGGCTCATTTTAACCTGCCTAAGGAGCCTACCAGAGCAGAAATGGATTCCATCAGTTGCCTGCTGGAACCCTATAATCTGATTATTGCAGGCTTTGTACGATCAAGTGACCTGCCACAGAAACGATTCAATGTTACAGAACGTGCAGCTGCATTTATGGATTCACTGGCACAGGAGAGAAATATTATACTTAACCTGTTTGCCAGCCCTTATGCCCTTGGCTTTTTTAAGAACCCCGACTCCTATGAAAGTATTATAGTATCATACCAGGATAATGTTAATATGCAGGAGCTGACGGCTCAGGCTATTTTTGGCGGAAGGCCCATTGACGGGCAGTTACCTGTTTCAGCAAGCGACAAATTCAAAGCAGGTTGTGGTCTGGAAAGCCGGCAAGTGATCAGGGTTTCGTTCGCTCTTCCTGAGGAAGATATGATAGCCTCAGTTGACCTGAGTCCTATTGATTCTATTGTCAATGACGCTATTGCACAACGAGTATTTCCCGGTGCCCAAATAGCGGTTATCAGGCATGGAAAGGTCATCATGAATAAGGCATTCGGATCACAGACTTACGAGAGCAGGTGCCCGTTAAAGACGGATGATCTGTATGATTTGGCTTCACTGACAAAGGTACTCGCTACTACCATGACTGCCATGAAACTGACGGATGAAGGACTCATTAATCCTGACAAGAAACTCAGTCATTATAATGTCAGGTTAAAGAAATCAAACAAAAAAGATTTTACCATTCGTGAGTTCATGACTCATGAAGCACGGTTGCAGCCTTTTATACCTTTTTATCAACATCTGAGTACAGATACAGCACATTTTTCAAGCAGTGTTTTTGGCAGGCATTACAGTATCAACTACCCCCACAGGATTGCCGACGGGCTATACTTAAGGTCAGATTATCCTGATAAGATTATGGATACTATTATTGATTCAAAACTACTACCCAAAAAAGGTTATAAGTATAGTGACCTTGGATTTATTTTACTTGCCAAGTCGTTTGAACAGATCACCCAGACCCCTTTCAGTCACTATGTTGACATAAATTTTTACCGAAAACTGGGTTTGCATACTATGGGATATCATCCACGGGACCGCTTTAGCATAGCCAGGATAGCTCCCACTGAAAATGACAAAACATTCAGGCGTCAGGTGGTACATGGTGATGTACATGATCAGACTGCTGCAATGCTGGGTGGGGTGGCAGGCAATGCAGGACTGTTTTCAGATGCTCTTGATATAGGGATCCTGATGCAAATGGTACTTCGTGATGGTTATTATGGGGGTGTCAGGTTCTTTGATTCAACTACGGTTGCTGAATTTACCAGGCCTCAATTCCCCGAAAGGAAAAATCGCAGAGGGTTAGGATTTGATAAACCTCCATTGAATCCCGGTGAGCCAAGTCCGGCTTGTGATATGGTTTCACCCGCAAGTTATGGCCACAGCGGTTTTACAGGTACTTATTTGTGGGTTGATCCTGCCGAGGACCTGGTGTATGTTTTTCTGAGCAACCGGGTATATCCTGATGCCGGTAATCAGAAGATCACTCAAATGAATATCCGGACTCATATTCACGAAGCTATCTATAAGGCTATACAAAAAAAATACAAGCCTGATATTGCAGTTTTTGTGAAATAGTATGCTGTTGGCAGTCATTAAAGGTCATGAAATCGATGTAGGTAATGGAGTATTCTATGTAACCAAAATGAAGAAGAACCTGCGTTACACCCGACCTAACGATCATTACCTTTTGAAACAGAGCACCTGAAACTGCCAACCCGAATTTTTCATTCATTCACATTTCAAGTTAACACGGATTAAACACGGACTATATACTCATAAATGCGTCTGAAGCTCGTATTTAATCCTAATTGAGTACGCATTGGCACGATATTTGATGTATATTATTACACTTAAAACAGAAAACAAGGACTATCGTACGAAAAGGAGATACCCTTTCGGGTACTGTCGGACAGGTGGCATTGTGTGAAATATTTGGGAAGAAAGCCATGTGCATGGTATCCACAGGCGTTTGTAAAATCAACTCCACCAATTTTGATTAGAGGGGTTTATTTTTCAAAAGAATAGTTCAGATTACCATTTTACGGGCAATCTGAACCGTTATTTTATGTTTTTTCGTTTTTACCGGACAGTAATAGTTTGTTGTAAATAAAAAACGATTATCTTTGTAGCACAATACCAGCGGATGTGGCGTAATTGGTAGCCGCGCCAGACTTAGGATCTGGTGCCGAAAGGCGTGTGGGTTCGAGTCCCTTCATCCGCACAACAGTTTTTTGATTCCTTTCTGCTTTACCTTTATTTCTTTAGCTTATCTTTAAATACCGTCTTGAATTTTTCCAACTTTGGTTGTATAACCAGGGTGCAATAAGGAACACGCTTGTTATTATTGTAATAGTCGGTATGATAATCTTCAGCAGGATAAAATGCTTTGAAAGCAGTGATTTCAGTAACAATAGGGTTCTTATAAATTCCTGCTTCACTCAGCTTTAGTTTGTAGTGTTCCGCTAAGAGCTTTTGCTCCTCATTATGATAAAAAATAACGGAACGATACTGTGTACCCTCATCGCCACCTTGTCGGTTAAGGGTGGTGGGGTCATGCATTTTCCAGAAGACTTCGAGCAATTCGTCAAATGAAATGACGGAAGGATCGAATCCTATCTGACAGGTTTCGGCATGACCGGTAGTGCCTGAGCATACCTGTTCATAAGTAGGATTTGATAGTTTACCACCCGAATAACCGGGAGTGACCTTTATCACCCCTTTTAATTGTTTAAAAATAGCTTCTGTGCACCAAAAACAGCCTAATCCAAATGTGGCAGTTTCAATTTTGTTAGTTTCCATATTTTGTTTTATATCCGGCTTTTGTGAACAAGTAGAAAAA
>JBAXYX010000013.1:0-31741 GCA_041670625.1 Lentimicrobiaceae bacterium
AATGAATGTTACCAAATGAAGGAAAGAGAGCAGAAAATCTTTGGTCTACCAGAGACCTGCCCACAGAAGACCAGGACGGAATCCGAAGGTTAGGTGGGAGGGCAGACCTTCATGTGGATAACTAAAAAGGATGTCACCAACAACAACCAAAGAGAATATGGGATGATGGAGTTTATCTTATCACCATCCAACTTTAATGCAGCATACTTACTAGTATTGCGCAACAAAGGAGCCGGTGGAGTTGACAAGATGCAAGTCGAAACCTTGAAAGTTTATCTTGTTGAGCATAAAGATGAACTGATCACTTCCATATTAAAAGGCACATACCGCCCTAAAGCAGTCAGAAGGGTAAGAAATACCCAAAGGAAACGGGAAGAAGCGCCAGTTGGGCATATTCTCAGTCTTTTACAGAGTAAATTAACAGGTCATAGTATAGATTCTGACACCACTTTATAAGAATTTATAATTTGTTTTTTTTAAGCAGCCATGCTTGCATAGTTCTAACGCCACTTTATGAGCGTAAATGAGCAAGGTTGACAAATTCAGTAATGTGAATTCTTTTGGTTATTCCTTTTACAAGTCAAAAGGCATTTGTCGTTTTCGGATACACATATCGGGCATTAGGAAACGGAAAGGTAAGTTCAGAAGTTTAACAAGCAGTAACAATGGATGAGATAACGGTTTAAGTAAGGAAACACTCAGGTCATTAATACCCTGTTAGGTGAACTATCTCAAGCTTGTGGATTTGAGATTATCTATGCATAGATCTATAAGTCAGACCCATAAAAAGTGTATACCGACCCCCAAATATGTCAGTTTTGCGCAGTTGACTATAGAAGGATTTGAGACACTATTTGATCGTTATTTATGGGATGGAGACAAGGGATAGGCGAAATAAAGTATAAGGATTGCTTATTTGAGGCGGAATGTTGCTTAAGTATAGGTATTTTTAATCATACCTTTTGCCTAACCCGAAACTCAGGTATAAGGTGAGCATGAATTGATCAGATTTTTGAGTAGCCATGATGGGTATTGGTTTAGCATAATAATCTAATACAGCTCCAACTTCTACCATCTTGGTGTTTTGGTTGATTGTACCGAACTCTATTCCAAGGCCTAATTTTACATAGACACCAGGATATGGTTTTAATTCATTGAAACCTTTCAGGAAAGAGGCACGCCCATAGATATTATCGGGATAATGTTCCAGAGGATTATATTTTTCGGTAACAACAATCAAACGCGTTTCGGTAGTGTCCCAATCCAGAATATTAAGATAGACAGGCTTAGTTACAGCCATTGACAAACCACCAAAATAAAATAAGCGAAGTTCAACTCCACCGCTGTAAGGCTTACGGTTTAATTGTTTCTGCTCTCCCAATCCGGCACGAACCACATAAACTGTATTCAGCTTACCATAAATATAACTCTTTGTATTGGTGTAAAATTGATTAATGCTTTTAATCTCCTTAGAATGTTTGTATTCTAAAAGATTAAACTCTAACATCCACTTGTTAAAATAATTTCTATTTTGCCCGATGCGATATTCTAATCCCCATCCATTAGTATGGATAAAAGCAGCGCCATTCATCTCTTTTCTGAAAAGAACATTATCAGCTACCGAATCGAAATCGGCAGTATATTGTGCTTTAGCCGGCAAGTCCAGCAGAACGAGAAATAAAAGGATAATTATTACTGGAATTTTTTTCATACATGTATAACAACTCGTAACTACAAATGTATACAAATGAACTGTCCATATAACAAATGTGCCCATGAAAATACACAGGCTAAGTGAAAAAATTAGAGCTCTGTTAATAATTACGTTCTACCTGGTATCTTCTAACTTCGCCATAAGCAGCGCATTTTTGAGAAGATTTACAAGAAGCTACGAGCATTGTTAGAGTGCAAATTATTAATATGACCTGAATTAATTTTTTCATAATTTTACGATGTGGAAAAAGTTTGTGATTTATGTACTAGTAAAACAAATAACTTTACAATTGGGTATTTATTGTTAATCCCAAAAATAAGAAAAAGTAATACTTCATGACCAATATTAATCTAAAAATTGAGCAAAGCTGGAAAGAAGTGATGGCTGAGGAGTTTGAAAAGCCATATTTTAGTGAGTTAAAAGCTTTTCTTCAAAAAGAAAAGAAGCAATTCCCTGTATATCCTCCCGGGCCGTTAATATTTGAAGCATTTAACAGAACACCATTCAGTAAAGTAAAAGTGGTATTATTAGGCCAGGATCCATATCACGGACCCGGCCAAGCTCATGGTTTGTGTTTCTCAGTTCCTGATGGCGTGCCCAATCCTCCATCTTTGCAGAATATTTTGACCGAGCTAAAAAGTGACATTGGTGTTGATTTACCCGAATCTGGAAACTTAAGTGTCTGGGCCGATAGAGGGGTGCTATTGTTAAATGCCACTCTAACGGTACGTGCAAATCAAGCAGGATCACATCAGGGAAGGGGATGGGAAATTTTTACTGACCAAATTATTCAGAAGCTTTCAGATAATCGTACTAATCTCGTTTTTTTGCTTTGGGGTAAATATGCCCAAAACAAAAAATCATTAATTGATAATACCAAACACTATACGATTGAAGCACCACATCCATCCCCTTTAAGTGCTTATAGAGGTTTTATGGGATGCCGCCCATTTTCAAAGACCAATGAAATACTGAAAAAATCTGGTATGGATCCGATAAATTGGGATCTTACAAGATAATTATCCATATAATATTGACTCTGAAGAAGGACTTCAGAAGTTTTAATACAGACCTAATAATGTTTCTATGAAGAAATTTAAATTACTGGTTTTATTAAGCTCCATGATCTCCGCAGGAGTATTTGGTGGTGGCTATCAGGTTGGCCTGCATGGCCACAAACAAATTGGTATGGGATTGGTTGGTACCTCCCTTACTGATGATGCAAGTTCGCTTTTTTATAATCCGGGTAGCATATCATTTATTACACCTGATTATAGCTTTGCTTTTGGGGTTAGTGGTATTAATTCATATACTGCTTTCCATAAATCAGGGCCATCAACTAATGAGGCTATGACTGATAATCCTATTGGGACACCTTTTTACTTTTATGGTTCGGTAAGAATAAGTGACAGATTTACTGCCGGTTTGGCTATCAACACTCCATACGGGAACAGCCTGTCATGGGGCAAAGATTGGGTTGGCAGATACCTGGTTCAGGACCTGGCACTTAAGGCAATATTTTATCAACCTACTATTACATATAAAATAAACGAAAGTTTGGGTGTAGGTGTCGGACTTGTGTATGTTTCAGGTGATTTTGAATTTAATAAAGCTCTACCGGTCAGTGATGCTAATGGAGAGGGAAATATTAACATCAGTGGCTCAACAAGTAAAATAGGTTTTAATGCAGGGGTTTTAGTCAAACCGACAGATGGGCTGAATATTGGTGTTGATTACAGATCAGCAGTGGATATGGAGGTAGACGGAGCAGATGCTCTATTTGATGTGCCTGTTTCATTAAAAACCAGCTTCCCGAATACCACAGTCAAGACTAAATTACCCTTACCTGCTAATCTCGACATTGGAGTTTCATACAATATTACTGAGAAACTTATGGTTGCAATGAGTCTTAATTATGTTTGCTGGAGTGCTTATGACTCATTAATTTTTGATTTTACTAACAATACAACTTCCCTCACTGACTCAAGAAATCCAAGGTTATACAGCAATAAAATGATTTATAGGATTGGAGGAGAATGCAAGGTCAATGAATCATTTTATTTAAGAGCAGGGGGATATTATGATCCTTCTCCTGTAAATAATGATTACTTTTCGCCTGAAACACCCAATTTGAATTGTTTGGGTATTTCAACGGGCTTTTCGTATTACCCGATTAAGAAACTGGCTATTGATGTTTCTTTTCTGTACATCTCAGGGAAAGAAGCAGACAGAACATACAAACCTGATAACTTTGGCGGTACTTATAAAGCCCATACCTATATTTCGGGACTGGGATTAACTTTTAACTTTTAAACTAATCCTACTACGAACATGAAAAGATATCACACTTTAGTATATTTATTGATTGCAGTGGTTTTGACAAGTTGCAAACCTGAAATTGACAATTTTATACCATCATCCGGAATAGCTGATTTTAGTCGGTTTATTGCTGTTGGCAATTCCTTAACTGCCGGTTATGCTGATGGCGAACTTTATAAAACTGGTCAGCTATATTCATTTCCAAACATTATTGCACAACAAATGAAAACTGTTGGAGGTGGCGAATTTATTCAACCTCTCATGTACGATGATTTGGGATTTGGAAACAGAAGAGTTTTAAACATTAATGTGACCAAAGACTGTTTGGGAGTGGCTGTTGAGGGTGCAACTCCAACACTGGGCCCGGTACTTATGAGGGATATAAGTACTCAGCTTCCTGACCCAAGGAATTTCGCGAGAATTGAAGGACTGAAACCTGTCAATAATTTGGGCATCCCGGGTGCGAAGTCTTTTCATTTATTGGTGCCTTATTATGGTTTGCTAAACCCATATTATACCAGGTTTGCAACAAATCCTAATATTATATCCCCAATAGAACAAGCATATTTTATGAACCCGACTTTTTTTAGCTTATGGATTGGTCAAAATGATGTGCTTACATATGCCTTAGCGGGCGGAATGCAGGATTCAATTACCCCGATCAGCACTTTTGCTTATGCATACAAGACCTTGGTGGAAAAGTTAACATCAAATGGAGCTAAAGGTGTCATTGCAAATATTCCTGATATCTCAAATTTGCCCTATTTTACTACCATCCCTTATAATGGATTGGTGTTAACTTCAGAACAACAAGTAGCTGGGCTTAATGCAGGTTATGAAGCACTTGGAATCACTTTTAATATAGGCCTGAACCCATTTATTATTCAGGATGAAAATAGCCAAGGAGGTGTTCGCCAGATCAAATCAACAGAATTGGTACTTTTATCTATCCCTCAGGACTCTTTAAAATGTGCAGGATGGGGTTCATTAAAACCAATACCGGAAGGGTATTTTTTAACCGAGCAAAAAATAGAGGAAATTAAAAATGCAACCAATGCACTAAATGATTTAATTTCAAGCATTGTTCAATCTAATAACCTGGCTTTTGTTGATGCAAACAAAATATATAAAGATGCTAAAACAGGGCTGGTTTATGATGGAATCAAATTCAACTTGAAGTTTGTGACAGGCGGTTTATTCTCACTTGATGGGATTCATCTATGCCCAAGAGGAAATGCTATTACTGCGAACTTTTTCATTCAAGCGATTAATGAAAAATATGCAGCAAAAATTCCTCTTGTAAACGTATCAGACTATCCGGGAATAATTTTCCCTTAAACGTTTTAATTGCCTAATAAAATTTAGAGTATGTTTGTGCTTTTATTAGCTTGATATTAAGTATATTAAAGTGATAAAACTAATGAATGATGTTGTTACTGAATTGGTGGCTTAACATTTTTTAACAGTAAATTGCTACGTTTCAAGGATATGACAGTAAAGATTTGGTCGATCATAGAGCTGAAAGTTTTATTTTTGTACTTGATGATTAAAGAAATTAAAAAAATTATTATGAATTTATCGTTGAAAACAATTACGACAACCCTTGCTTTTTGGTTATTGCTTTGCAATTTCAACGCACATTGTCAAACATTCTCAATTGATACAGATGAATTTTTTGACTCTGATGAAGAAATAATCGGTCCGAAATTCTATCAATACTATAAAGAGTCTGAAATAGTTGCTAATGGAATTGTCCCTACGGATATGATATTTGTTCCTACCAGTATATTATATAAAAATCGTTGGGATACACTTAATATCAGAACAGGACGGATAGACTGGTCGAAAATATCTGATTCAACTGTACTCTTCATTCATAACCTGAAGGATAATGGTTTTGTATTTCCTCATAAGGGGAAAGTAATTTCACCATATGGATACAGAGGAGGAAGAATGCATACCGGAATGGATATTAAATTAAATAGAGGTGATACCGTGGTTAGTGCTTTTAATGGCAAGGTAAGAATATCCAGAACCATTGGAGGATATGGAAAAATCGTTGTAATCAGGCATAATAATGGAATTGAAACAGTTTATGCTCATTTATCAGCTTCATTGGTCCATGTGAATCAGGAAGTAATTGCCGGACAACCTATTGGATTTGGTGGTCGTACAGGAAGAGCGACGACTGATCATCTTCACTTTGAAACAAGGATACTGGGTGAGCCCTTTAACCCTGCCAAGATAATTGATTTTGATCATTTTTGTATCAAAGGGGATAAAGTAACTATGGATAAGCAATTACTGGGATTCGGTACTAAACCTGCTTCTATGGTAACAGATACTCCTAAAGAATCAGAAGGGAAGTATGTTAAAATACATTCAGGCGACACCTTATATGCTTTGGCTCTTAAGCATAAAACTACTGTTGATCGTATATGCAAAATAAATGGCATTACTACTAAAAAAGTTCTTAAAATTGGTACTGTACTCTGCATAGAATAGTTGTGTTCTCATTGATTAAATGCTTAAATTTGCATACATTTCAGTATTAAACAATGAGCAATATAACCGATATATTAAATAAGGAAACCCTTACCCGTGAGGATATCATCTATCTTCTTCGTGCAAAAGACAATGACTTAAAGAGTTTATTTGCTTTTTCTACTAAAGTGAAAGAAGCGCAAGTAGGCAATTTTGTATATTTCAGAGGTCTGATTGAATTCTCTAATATTTGTGACAAGAATTGCTATTATTGTGGCATTCGTAAAGGAAATAAAAATACCCATCGATATAATCTTACCGACGACGAGATATTAGGAGCTGCTAAGTTTGCTTATGAGAATAATTATGGCTCAATTGTCCTTCAGGGAGGAGAATTGGAAAACGAAATATTTACCCAACGTATTGAAAGTTTAATTAAGGCCATTAAAAAGATTTCTGATCAGAAACTGGGAATTACTTTATCAGTAGGAGAGCAATCATTAGATACTTATAAGAAATGGTTTGATGCCGGTGCTCACAGATACCTGTTACGTATTGAATCATCAAATAAGAAATTGTACTATAAAATGCACCCTAATGATGAAAAGCATAACTTTGAACGAAGGCTTCAGGCATTATATGATTTACGATTAGCAGGATACCAGGTAGGCACAGGAGTCATGATAGGGCTGCCATTTCAAACCATTGAAGACCTAGCTGACGATCTGCTGTTTATGAAGGAACTTGATATTGACATGTGTGGCATGGGACCTTATATAGAGCATGCAGAAACCCCTTTATGGCAATACAGGAACTTGTTGCTCCCATTGGAAGAACGTTTCCAGCTTGCTCTTAAAATGATTGCTGTGTTACGAATAATCATGAAAGATATCAATATAGCTTCAGCTACAGCACTACAGGCAATTGACCCTATCGGGCGTGAAAAAGCACTTAAAATAGGAGCGAATGTGATCATGCCTAATATTACCCCCGGCGCTTATAGAAATGATTACAAACTATATGAAAATAAACCCTGCACCAATGAAGAAGCTGATGATTGCCGTAGTTGCCTTGAGGTGCGGATTCATCTTTCAGGGAATGAAATAGGTTATAATGATTGGGGAGATTCGCATCATTTTAAGAATAGAAAATAATATTTTGACATCAACAATCCTGATTTATGAAACAATACCATGACTTACTCCGACATATTCTTACTAATGGTACTCTAAAAGATGACCGTACAGGTACAGGTACAATGAGTGTATTCGGTTATCAGATGCGTTTTAGCCTGAGTAATGGATTCCCCTTATTAACAACCAAGAAAGTTCATCTTAAGTCAATTATTCATGAATTGCTGTGGTTCCTTTCAGGAAACACTAATATAAAATACCTGAATGAAAATAAAGTAACAATATGGGATGAGTGGGCAGATAAGAATGGTGATCTTGGTCCGATTTATGGGCATCAGTGGCGATCATGGACTGCTCCTGACGGGAGGGTAATAGATCAGATCAGTAATCTGATTTCATCCATAAAAACTAATCCTGATTCACGCAGATTGATCGTAACAGCATGGAATCCAGGTGAAATTCAAAATATGGCATTACCTCCATGCCATATTTTATTCCAATTTTATGTTGCAAATGGTAAATTATCCTGTCAGTTGTACCAACGTAGCGCAGATGTTTTTATCGGTGTTCCTTTTAACATCGCTTCCTATGCTTTGTTAACACTAATGGTAGCACAGGTTACTAACCTTGTACCAGGTGAATTTGTTCATACTTTTGGTGACGCTCACATATACCTGAACCACATGGAACAGGTTAATCTGCAATTGAGCCGTACTTTTAAGCCATTACCTCAAATGAACCTAAATCCTGAGGTAAAGGATATCTTTAGTTTTAATTACAGTGATTTTGCACTTAATGGTTATGATCCTTTTCCGGCCATTAAAGCTTCAGTAGCAGTTTAATTTAAGATGATGAAAACAATTTCATTGATTGTAGCCATAGCAGAAAATAATGCCATAGGATATGAAAACAGGCTACTTTGGCATATCCCACATGACTTAAAGCGATTCAAGAGTATTACCATTGGCAGTACTGTTGTCATGGGTATGTCAACTTATCAATCGCTCCCTGTAAAGCCTTTACAAGGTAGAAAAAATATTGTAATGACTAGAAATCCTAAGGCAGAATTGCCAGGATGTCTGATTGCTCATTCGATTGATGAAGCCATTAACCTAATGGATGACTTTAAAGAAAATTTTATTATCGGAGGAGCGCAAATTTATAAGGAATTCCTGCCTTTAGCTAATAAATTGATATTGACTATTATACACAAAGATTTTGAAGGTGATGTTTTCTTCCCTGAAATTGACTTTTCACAATGGAAAGAAATTGAACACGAAGATGTGTCAAATACTCCTAACCTCGGATTTGATTATTCATATATTACCTATATCAAGGGTTGAAAATCCTGATATAGACAAAGTTTTGCTTTGAGCTTTTTATAAGATAAGCAGACCGTTTGTAATAAACATGAGAACTTACTATAGATCAATCACGATTTCATTTTGTATATAGGCTGCAAAAATACCCAAGCCACCATTAATATTACTGAATAAGGGTGTTGGTTCAGCAAATGGATTTCCTTCATCAGAATCTGATAATCCCTTGTGGTAATAATAGTAGTTTTTATCAATCACTGCGATAGTAAAGATCAACTTTACAGGTTCTTCCTGATAAGTGTAATAATCATCTGTTACAAATGAGAAGTATTGTCCTTCCTTGTTCTTATCTGAAAAATATGAGTCCCCTCTGTTAAATCTTAATTCGTCAATGTATGGGTCGAAATCTCCAGTCTGGTAACTGACTTTAGAAGCAGTAACGCAGTAATACTGTTTTGTGCCTTCAATATCAAGAAATCGGAAGTTGGCATGGCACTTGTAGAGCTCGTATTCTAACGACGAATCAATAGTAATATTTTCTATTTGAGGAGGCAAAACAATGGGAACTGTACAAATGGCATTGACTGAATAGCCGCTTGGAGTAGTTACATTCAAAGTGTATGTATTGCCGGCAATAATTGGGAAGTCCGATTTGCTGATCCTATAAATGTCATATTCAACATCATAAGGTATATTTACTGAAGTATCAGCATTTGAAATTGTAATTGTTGCATCTTTAACAACAGGAAATTTTGTAGTGTCATTATCATAACTAGAATATAAAGGTCTGCTCTTGTATACACAAATAGAAGTATATGGTGAATCGGGAGTAATAAAGCTATTAACAACGAGTTTAGGTTGCGTTTCAGGTACATCTACATCAGAAATCATTTCCTCACAGGCAGCAAGGACCATTAATAATGAAAGTAAAACCAGGTATCTTAAAATGCGGTTAATCATGATGTTAAAACTTTATAGAGTATGTAATTGAAGGAATGATTGGGAATATTGCTACCTGTTTTAATTTACTGGTTGTTGTTTGACCTTCCCAATCGCTTTCAGTATAATAAAAGTAAGGGTTCTTTCTATTGTATACATTATATACTCCAATTTCCCATGTCCGTTCATATTTTTCTTTCTTCTTTGTGAACTGGAAAGCTAAATCAAAACGGTGATACGGTTTCATTCTAAAAGAGTTCAATTCACCGTAATCAGTTACCTCGTTTGTATAGCTATTTATGTATGGACCACTTGCCAATTCAAGAAGATTACTCCAAGGCTGATGGGGATTTGCTGGATACTCAGCCAGAGGAAGAGAAATTGCGTTACCGGTACCGTAAACCCACGTTGCAGAGAAATTAATTTTTGGTGAAATACTATAAATTCCAACTACTGAAATGTCATGCCGCCGGTCATACCTCGCCCAGAACTCTTCCCCAAAGTTAAGCTCATCAAACTTAAGCTTCGTCCATGAAAGCGTATATCCAACCCAACCATTTAACTTACCTGCTTTTCTATGAATCAATATCTCTATTCCATACGATTTGCCCGATCCGGAAGTAACATTATCTTGCCAGGTGAAATTCTGTGCTTCAGTAGGATCATCTAAAACCATGAAGCTGGCACCGGGTTTATAGCCAAGTATCTTATCATTGGTTTTATAATAACCTTCAAGGGAAATGACCAGATCATAAGGTGTTATATCTTTTGCTAACCCTGCTGATATCTGGTGTGAATGTTGGGGCTTGACCTTATTGGTGGAAGGAACCCATAAATCAGTCGGCAAACCTATGCCAGTATTACTTAACATATGTATGTACTGATTCATTTCAGCATAAGCAGCTTTTACTGAGATGGTATTATGGAGCTTATAATTTATTACAAAGCGAGGCTCAGGTGAAAAATACTGTTTATTATCTGCTAGGAAATAGCTAAGTCTTACTCCTGCATTTGCGTTTAATTTGTCTCCATATTTAAAGTTATTCTCCAAATATATTCCGCCCTCTAACGATTCATAAATTGTTTTCTTGCTGGTATATAATAAATGAGCTTCGTCTTTCTCAACAATAGCACTAGGTGCAAACTGGTGATTAATGAGGTTGATACCTGCTCTGAGATGATAGTAGGGTGAAACATTATATTCAAGATCATACTTAATGCCCAAATCGCGTATGCCCGAAAGATATTCGAGCGAGTAAGACTGATTATCTTCTTTAGTAAAATTATATATCTTCAAATTATACCTGCTAAACATAAAAGAAGTGTTAGAGAAAACACGAGAACCGATAAGATGATTCCAGCGAAGGGTAGAAGTAGCGTTCTGCCAATAAAGTCCTCCCTCATCCTTCTCATTCTTTTCATAAGAAGTAATTATATTAAACTTATCTCTCCCAAAATATCCGCTCAGGTATAGTTTATTCTTAGGCCCAAAATCATAATTGACTTTAGCATTTAGATCATAAAAATAGTAGCCACCTCTTTCTGATTTATCCATAAAAGGACGGGTAATAACATCAACATAGGTTCTTCTTCCTGAAATAATAAAAGATGATATATCTTTCTTGATGGGACCTTCAAGCACTAATCGTGAAGCTATGATTCCAATACCTGCTTCGCCTGCAAACTTTTGCTTATTTCCGTCTTTCATAGTCATTTCAACTACCGACGATAATCTCCCTCCATATCGTGCAGGAAAACCACCTTTAGTAAGTTCAACACTTTTAAGGGCATCGCCATTAAAAATGGAGAAGAATCCGAACAGATGACTGGCATTATATACAGGCGCATCATCCAGAATGATCAGGTTTTGATCAGGACCACCACCTCTTACATATAAACCGCAGTTACCCTCTGAACCTTTTTGCACGCCTGGCATAAGTTGCAATGCTTTAAATACATCTTTTTCTCCGAATAGTGAAGGTATTTGCTTTACCTGTTTAACCGGAAGTGTTACCATACTAATTCGATTGCTTTCACTAATGCGTTCGCTCATTTTACCTGAAATAACCACTTCTGACAGAGTAATACCTGTTAGATCGATATTTACAATCTGATTTGATGAAAGCTGTATACTTTTTACAACTGGCTCATACCCGGAATATGAGAAGTGAATTTCATAATTATCTTCACGCAGAGAAATCGAATAATAACCATAATTATTAGTAATGACTCCTGCTTTAAGCGATGGAATATAGATGTTGACTCCGGGTAGTAATTCACGGCTCTCTTTTTCTCTGACATAACCGCTGATGGAAAATTTTGTCTGAGCAAACGATAGTGAAGGCATAAAAATTAAAAAGAGAAAAATAATAATATGCACATTGTAAACGTGGTACGGGTGCAATAAGCTTTGAATTCTTTGCATCAGGTCTTTTGTTTTTTCTTTTGAGCGGCAGGGAATAGTACATTATTAAGTATTAACCGATAACCTGGAGAATTAGGATATAAATTAAGATCTGTAGGTGGGTCACCTACTAAATGTTGATAGTCTTCAGGATCATGTCCTCCATAAAAAGTCCAGGTTCCTTTGCCATAGGTGCCATGAATATATCTAGCTTCATTGGCTGATTTATTTTCACCCATGATGATTACGTTAGGCTTAAGAAATTTCTTATTAAAAGCTGTAGTTTGTCCCATAAAGCCTTTTATAATCTGTTCATGGTCCTGGGTAAGCATGGTAGGAACAGGATCCCATTTAGCTGAAAACTCAAATAGAGTAAAGAAATCGTCTGCAATATTTACACTTCGGGTAGTGGTAACATCAATATCTGATATCTCATACACATATGGATTGAGTACCACATGGAAATCATTAAAAGCAAAGCATTTGTCATAATCCAGGTGGTTATTGGCGTCAGGTTGAGCACCATCACCGTCAAACATAATATCACAAATATCGATATTCTCGGCAGCCAGGGCAACATCATAACTGTCAGGTGCTGAACACATGGCAAACAAATATCCTCCACCTGCAGTAAATTCCTTTATTTTATTGGCAACTGCAACTTTTAGTTTTGAAACCTTTGAAAAACCAAGTTTAGCAGCCATTGCTTCAGTCGATTTTACATCTTCCTGGTACCATTGAGTAGTATGGTATGCCGACCAGAACTTGCCATACTGCCCGGTAAAGTCTTCATGATGTAGATGAAGCCAGTCGTACAAAGGCAAAGCTCCACTAATCACTTCTTCATCATAAACTATGTCATATGGAACCTCAGCGTAAGTGAGGGCAAGTGTAACGGCATCATCCCAGGGAAGTTTATTTTTAGGACTATACACAGCAATCTTTGGAGCTTTCTGCAGTTTCATTTCGTCCATATTTGACTGAGGATCGGCGATTTCCTGCAGTATCAAATCCTTCTGAACATCAGCGATTATCTCATAGGATATTCCTCTAATCACACATTCTCCTTCAATGGTAGGGTGGTGTTTTAACAAAAAGCTTCCACCGCGATAATTTAGCAACCAGCTTACTTCTACGTGTTGCTGCAATGCCCAATAAGTCAACCCATATGCCTTGAGATGATTTTTTTGCGACCTGTCCATTGGAATGAGTATATAGGCAGCTTTAATATTGAAGCAAAGTAAAAGCAGGAAGAATAGGGCTAATGCTTTTTTCATATAGAACATTTAATTAAAATAACGAAAGATCACCCCTCATTATTACAAAAATTAATTAATTAAAAGGGAGTTGTACCATCATCATTCATATCGTTCATTTTTGACGGAACAGTAATAGTTTGCTCAAAACTCCGATTAGGCATTAGTGATGATTGCAATGGGTTATCAGTGGGATCAGGATCAACAAACTTGGCATATTTGCTTATAAACTTCAGATTAACATCCTGAAGAGCACCGTTTCTATGTTTAGCAATACTTATTTCAGCCAGTCCAAGGAGACTTTCGCCCTCTTGATTTTGTTCCATCTTATAATATTCAGGACGGTAAATAAAAATTACCATGTCAGCGTCCTGTTCAATGGCACCTGATTCCCTCAAGTCAGATAACAACGGCTTTTTACTTGGGCGTGATTCAACTGACCTGTTTAACTGTGAAAGGGCAATTACCGGAATATTGAGTTCTTTTGCCAAAGCCTTCAGTGATCGTGATATGTTACTTATTTCCTGTTCCCTGTTACCATTGCTTCTTTCAACGCCTCCCGACATAAGCTGAATGTAGTCGATGATAATCATTTGAATATTATGCTGAGCTTTGAGTCGTCGGGCTTTAGCTCTTAATTCAAATATTGATAATGATGGGGTGTCGTCAATATAAATGGGTGCATCAATAAGATTACTGATTTTTGAATTCAGTTGTTGCCACTCATAAGGTTCAAGGTCACCTTTACGAAGCTTATCACCTGGTAATTGAGCTTCAGCAGAGATAAGCCGTGTAACAAGCTGTACTGATGACATTTCAAGTGAAAAGACAGCTACGGCTTTATTGAAGTCAATTGCTGCATTACGAGCAACGGTAAGGACAAACGCCGTTTTACCCATACCCGGTCGTGCTGCGATAACAATAAGGTCTGAAGGTTGCCATCCTGAAGTAACTCTATCAAGTTCTGTAAAGCCTGAACCCACTCCACTGAAAGTGCCCTGATTGTTTTTTGCTGCTTCTATTTGTTTGACAGCATTACGAACTAACGACTGCATGTCAGCATAATTTCTGCGCAGGTTGTTTTCACCAACTGAGAATAACTCATTTTCAGCTCTATCAAGCAGATTAAAAACATCAGTGGTGTCTTCGTAAGCATCACGAATTATGTCAGAAGATATACGGATCAGTTCACGTTGTATAAACTTTTGCAGTATAATACGCGTATGAAATTCCGTATTGGCAGCCGATGCGACCCTGTTAGTCAGTTGGGCAATATAAAAAGGACCGCCTGCTGCTTCAAGTTCACTGGTCGATTTTAACTCGTTAGTGACTGTAAGTATGTCAATAGGTTCTGTTTTTGTAAACAGCCTGGATATCGCTGAAAATATAATCTGATGTGATTCTTTATAAAAAGCTTCAGGTTTTATAATATCAATAACAGAGGCAAGAGCATCTTTCTCGAGCATAATAGCTCCCAATACAGCTTCCTCTAAGTCAATTGCCTGAGGAGGCAACTTCCCGTGATTGAAAATATCAGCTTTTGTAATCTTGTTTCGGGTGGTGTCCTTGATCTTTTGTTTGTTGTCTTCCATACTTCAAAAATAGTCAACCAATCTGAGTAATCCTCATTTTAGACTGTTAAAGTTATCAACAATAAATTGCTTTCAAAAAGAAATACGTAATTAATTGTCAGTCAAATGCATTTTAGTCATTGCAAAATCCTGTTAAATTGATGTAGCAGCCTTATTAGCAGAATATAGTCCAGAATGTTAGTCATTGCAATATCCAATTAAATACTCGTAAATATAGCGGGTAGCATTTTACCATTCGCAGTGATAGGCATCAGATGCTGTCCTCTCTACTAAGTTTATTCCATACACAAAATGTGAGTAATATATCTTATTAAGATTTTCAATAGTAATTTCAGGGGAGTAAATGTATTCTAGCTCTTTTGCCATCGAAAAGACATTTTCATCTAAATCAACATGTGGATGGTAAATCCAATGTTCTGCAGCGGCCCTTAAAATGTCGGTTAAATTTATGTGATTAAAACACTCCTTTGCTTTCTCCAGGCTGATAAGAGTTGTTTTATCACCGGCACAACAGACCGTTTCATTAATATTTATATTAGTTGTTACGCCTTTTAATTAATTGTGGTATTCTATGCCTTCGTTGTATTGATAGTACTTATTTTCATTATCATGGTCAATTAATGCAATAGCATCAATAAAAGGCTCATAGGGTTTATAGCCTTTTATTTGTGGAATTGGAGGCTTGCATATGGAAAAGGGTAAAAAGCAAGTTTGTAAATTCAGGTGTTTCAAATAAAGCTTAATAGTTTGCTTATCAGCAAATGACAGTCCGGTTAAATGAGCATTGAACAATGATAGTTTCCAATCAGTCATTATATCCGTTTCTTTATTATTGAAACTTGTAATGCCTGAATTGTATAGCTCAAATCTTCTATCCAGGTTTATACATTTGACCATTAACACATTAATATCATCTATGCCTTTCCAGCAATGCCCTATAAAGTCACATAAAAAGGTTGTTAACAGTACGGTGAGATGCTGATGGGGGTGATTTCGACAGGTTTAAAACATTTTTACACTTTTCAATAAGAATTGTAACCTTTTGCTGTATCTCTATACAACTTTTAGTTGCATTTTCTGACATAAAAAGAGAATGAATATTAAGCTCATTTTCAAGTATGTAGCCCGGATTAATAGAAACCAAATCCAATGATTCTAAATCAAACCCCGAACCGGTAATAACATGATAATGCAGAGCTGCATCCAGATAAAAAGTAGGTGAAACATCCGATGAACTCTTTACTTCATAAGCTTTCCACCTTGTTGATGATTTGACTAAAATATTAATATTGCTAGTACCCTATCATGTTCAAAAGTTGCTTCGTAAATTACCTGGTTGCCCTTATCAATAGCATCTTTAGTTTTGACTCATGCTTTTATTTAAAGCAACATTTCTAAAAGGCGCACAATTGATCCCGCCGGGGAACAATTGTTGCGTCTTTTTTCCAATATCGTGTCCTCGGTTGAATTATGCCAATTGTTCAACTGCGAGCTTATCGTAAAGGAATGGTCGTTTATTATGAAGGTATAATGATTTAAGGCATTGACTGCCCCTTATAAAGGTTGATTTCGACAGAAGATGAGTCGACATTATTCTTTCGAAATAGAAATTAATTCAACTTCAAAGATAAGAGTTGCTCCACCCGGTATAGGGCCTGAACCTTTGTCGCCATAAGCTAATGATGAAGGAATATAGAGTATATATTTTGCACCTGGTTTCATTAACTGCAATCCTTCTGTCCAGCCCGGTATCACTCTGTTAAGAGGGAATTTAACACTTTGGCCTCTCTCAATTGATGAGTCAAAAACAGTACCATCAATGAGTTTTCCGGTATAATGCACTTCTACAACATCTTCAGGAGTAGGATTGACACCAGTCCCTTCATTGATAACTTTATATTGAATACCACTTGGTAATTCAACAACACCCGGTTGACTCTTATTCTCTTGGAGGAAAGCAGCTCCTTTAGCTTTTTCAAAAGTAGCTACCTGTGCTGTTTTTTGATCTCTCTTAGCTACCATTTCTTTCTGGAATTCAACCATTAATGACTCAGTTGCCTTAGCACTAATAAGAGTATCATTCCCAGAATAGCCGTTATTTACACCGGCATAGAATATATCCAAATTGACAGTAATTTCATTGGTTTTTAGGTTATTGCCAATGTCATGGCCAATAATATAACTAATACTGTCGAGCTTGCTTTGCAAAATCAGGACATTTTCAGATTTATTATCCTCTTTTGTTTGTTTTTTCTTCTTTTGCGCTGAGGCATCCATGCTGATCAATATTGTTATTGCCAGGAGGAAAATAGTGAGTGTGCTTTTCATAAATGTTATTTAAAAGTTAATTTGCAAAGTTAATTAATCATTGTTTTGTCTTACTTAATTCTTGGTAGTTTTAAACATTATTGGCAATTTAAACTATGGTAATTTCCTCTTCGGGTATTATCGATTCTCCTTTATATCTTAAAAAGAGTTGAACAATGGCAATAACATCTTTCTGACAATATGTGACGATTCGTTCAAGATCATTGTCATGCCAGTATACGGAATATACTTCGCTCCCTTCAATATCGTCTTTAGGCGTTTGAATGCCAAATATGGTAGTCAATAAGGAAAGTGATGTATAGTTTTTGTGATCACCGAATTTCCATAGATCCATAGTATCCAAGTGCTTTACTTCCCATGGTTTACAACCTGAAATGTCAAGGATGGCAGGTAACTTTATCCCATTTACCAGCATACGCCTTGCAATGTAAGGAAAGTCAAATTCTTTGCCATTATGGGCACAAAGCATGGAGTCATGCTTGTTATAACTTTTATGCAGCAATTCCGCTAATTCATTAAGTATAGTAGCTTCATCATGTGAGGCAAATGATTTGATCCTTAATTGTTGATTATTCAAGTAACCGACCGAAATGCATACAATCTTGCCAAATTCAGCATAGATTCCGGCTCTTTCATATAGTTTTTCAGGTGCAATTTCCGGCTCATTACGTGCAAGTAAAAGTGCTTTATGATCCCAGCAAAGCTTGAGATTTTTAGGCAATTCTTCATATTGACGATATTGCGGAACTGTTTCTATATCTAGAAATAAAACACTGTTATTTTTAATATTGTCAAGCATAAATGATATTTTTGTCCTTAAAGATATCAATTTTTTTTACTCTTGTTGCAATTTCTGACATTCTTTATCTGTTTATATAAATAATCAGCACCTGTTTAATATTATAGCGATGCCCCAAAAGTACCATTTAATTGTTTTAATATTGGCTTTCACAATACTCGTGGGAGGTTGCAAAAAGCAGGATATCATTGTATCTGTTCCTGATGTTGAAATGATTGCTCCTTATAATGACCAATTATTCAGTACTTTTGACACGGTTTTTATAAAGGGTGAAATAAAACACTCACGGACTATATTGAAAATTAATCTTTCTATTGTAAATGAACAATTACAACCTATAGTTTCCGGTAAAGTAATCGAGGTAGGCAGTAACGAGTATTACCTGAATACATACCTTGTCATCGATAATAAATATATAGGAAACAGTCGAAATTTTCTGTTGATAAAAATTGAAGATAATGTTGAAATTCATAAGAATTGGGTTGAAATCAGTATTATTGGTCTTGATCGACAATTGAAAAATATTCTTGTAGTGACTGGCACATCCAATAATAACAAATTGATCAGCCTGTACCCGAATAGTACGGTAAATACTTTGTTTTCATGGACATCTGACTATCTGGGAGGGTATGCAGACTCCCATAACAGTATGTTTTATACTTGTGGCAAACAATTGGATGGCATTCGTGGCTGGGAATTGATTGATAATCAACTTAAATGGTATATATCGCTGATTCCCAATTCTTCATTGCCATATTTCACTGCATTTGATTCACAGAATGGAATTGTTATTGCTGCTACAAATGAGGGCTACATTAAAGGATATAATACTGATGGGTTAAATGTATTTAAAAGTGACCAATTGTCTAATGGTAAATATACCGGGATATTAAAGTCTGATAAGTTCCTGATTGCAGTTTTTAAACCCTATTCAGGGAACATGAAATCGATTATAGTATTCAATTTTCCGGCAGGCAATATATTCAGACAAACCCAATTAAAAGGAGAGGTGATAGACATGATTGGAAAGGATGATAATCAAATATTAATGATAGTGGAAGATCAGGGCATTAATAAAGCAATGATTTACGATATTGAATCCAACAGCTTAAACATTTTGCATACCTTACCCTCTGAACCAATTACTACCGTTGAAATGTCAAATGATTATATTTTTATGGCTACAGCCGGTTCTATATTTTGGTATAAACCTGATTATGGAAGTGTAGTGGAATATATCCAAAAGCAAAATGTTGTATCGATGGCTTTCGATAATATCTCTAATCAACTGTTTGCCGGGGTAAATGATAGCATATTTGTATATAAGCTTCCCGGAACTACTGCTGTTGAAAGCTTTTTTGCAGGTGACAAGATTAAGGATATTCAACTCTTTTATAATAAATAATCAATGTCAAAAATAATACTGGCTCATACAGAAGATGGTTCTTACACTCTTTTTAATGAAGATATTAATGAACACTATCATTCTATTCATGGTGCAGTAAGGGAGTCAACTCATATTTTTATTAATGCAGGGCTAATGTCAATGGTTGGCAGAAATCCTGAAATCAGAATTCTTGAAATAGGTTTTGGTACAGGATTAAATGCCTTATTAACATTAATAGAACAGCAAAAACTTAATATTAAAGTTAATTATTCAGCATTGGAGCCTTATCCGGTGCCCAGAGAAATATATGAAAAGCTAAATTACTGTAATTTTTTAGCTGTTCCCATATTGAATTCTTCGTTTGAATTAATGCATAGCAATATTGACAATAATTCTGTAAAGATCAATCGTGATTTTACTTTTAATGGCTATTTAACCACTTTCCAGAAGTTTGAGTCGGTGGATAATAATTTTGACCTGATATACTTAGATGCTTTTTCACCGGATACCGAACCTGCTTTATGGACTGAAGATATATTTATTAAACTTCACAGGATAATGAATAAAGAGGGCGTAATTGTAACCTATTGCAGTAAAGGGATCGTCCGTAGGTTAATGCAGTCATGTGGATTCAGTACAGAACGACTGCCCGGGCCTCCAGGCAAACATGAAATATTAAGGGCTACTGCTCTCTAGAGATATTTTCACCGGCAATCCTATTTGAATAAATTGATTATGAGTTATTCGTTCAGTTGCCTGGAAATAAGATGATCTATTATTGTAAAAAGATTATTTGGACTCAGAGTCCTCCAGTTTACTTGTTTTAACAGTCCGCCCATGTTGAGGTAGTAGTTCAAGTGACAATGTACGAATTCGTCTAGTACATGATCTCTAAAGTTAATCAGAGCAATCCATCCATCTTCAATATCTTCGAACCATTCCTGGTAGTATGAATCATCATCAGCATGAAAATTAAGGACATTTTCACCAATCAGAATAAATTTATTCACTCCTTCCTTAACCATGTACTCAATCAAATTCCTTTTCAGGTACATGATGTCGTTGTATAAACAGTCATTCCATTCACCAATCAGTTCAATTACAGTATATCCTACATTATAATCAACGTACAAAACCTTAAGATAAAGTGTTGCAGAACCTATTTCATCCCATCTTGGGTGGATATAATAGTTATAGATGACATTGTTAAAATTCAGATCACTATATTCCTTTCCAAAGAATGGAGAGCGAGAATCCTGTGAAGGGTCATACAAGTCTTCCCAGGCATAAAAAGGTGCTATATCATGCATAATTATTGGCATCTGGCTTATACAATAAAACGGCAATTTGTATTAATTGTTATCTGAAACACAAGGTAGGCTAATGCTTTTTTTATGAGGTATCAATGTGATAGTATGAGACCATAAATTACAAATCAAAATAAGTTGCTATTTTCCTTTATCTTTACATTAAAGTTTTGATGTTCACCCTTTTATATTTCAAATGTATGTATAAAGTAGAAGAATTGACAAAAGCTAAAAACATTGCACTCATTAATCTTGGCTTAACATATAATCATGATTTACTGATAATTGCTGATGGAATCGGGCTAGGCAAGTTATGCTAAATCTAACCAACAATGCTCTTAATTTCACTTCAAGTGGATACATTAAAATGGGGTTCTAAAACGATAGTAATTCAGTAAGGATTTTTGTCAAAGACACTGGTATAGGTAATACTCCACACAACCATCAGATAATATTCAAGAGATTCCAACCAATCATCGCTAATATTTTACCTGGAAAAGGAGGAACAGGTTTTGGAATGCCTATCTCAAAAGTACCGGAGCTACAATACTACATGCTTCTGATGGCAATAAAGCCCTGGGAATAGCTCTATCTAACGATAAGGCAAAGGCTATTGAAGCAGGATGCGATTCTTATGTCTCAAAACCGATTAGCAAGAAAGCCATATTTGATGCTTCGGCTAAGAATTTTGAAGGTTAGATACTTCCAAATATAATACGCTTATCGCATATCAATTTCATCAACTCCAGGGTGACTTGCAGCCTTAAACGTAAACATACTGTCAGTAAATGGTTGGTTAACATCCATTTTATTGACTATATAGCTGTAAATTGATCCATTTTTGTCGTATATTGAAATTGTATTAATCATTTTCTTGGTACGATCAATAGTTGCACGGACTTTGGTGAAGTTCTTTTTCTTTATTGGAACTAATTCGATAGTTTGGATCTGTGAGGTCTCCTTGATCAGTTTTGGACGGTAGTCTTTATTATATGAAGAGAGAAGTTTAGTAGGAGTAAATGAATCATCATCAGTATTAACACTATTTATTTGCACCTCATTCGCATCTTTAAGATAGGTCCAAACGGTTTTGCTATCGCATATTACCTCCTGACCTGAAAAGGTGAGTTTGTATTTATCGCCTTTAGAAATCAACACTCCTTTATAACTTTCATTGATTTTTTTAGCAGCATTTTCCATTTTATAAGTAAACTCAATACGAATGGATTTGTAAGATTTAGTAGTTGCTGATAGATCATTAAGAATGGTTTGGGCTTTTTTATCATTCTGAGCCATCATTCCTATAGTTAATAGCAGTATCAAGCTGGTTAGCACAATTTTTTTCATTGAATAGATGTAGTTGTTAGTTAAAAATTATTGTTATGGTTATCCATATACAGGTCCTTCAAAAACTGTTCCAAAGCCATCTCACTTGCAACTTTTACTTCACGGGCTTTGCTGCCTTCGAAAGAACCTACAATACCGGCAGCCTCTAATTGATCAATAATACGGCCCGCCCTGTTATAACCTAGTTTTAATTTTCTTTGCAATAATGAAGTGCTGCCTTGTTGGGTTGCGACTATAATATGGGCTGCGTCTTCAAATAATTCATCACGTTGCCCCGGATCAAAGCTTACTTCTTTCTCGTCTTGTTCATCAGAAAATTCCGGCAAATTATAGGCATCAGCATATCCTCTTTGTGAACCAATAAACTCAGTTACCCTTTCTACTTCATGAGTGTCGACAAATGCGCATTGTAACCGTAACAAATCACTGCCTGTTGAAAGAAGCATATCCCCTCTTCCAATTAATTGATCAGCTCCCCCGCTATCAAGAATTGTTCTGGAGTCAATCTTTGAAATAACCCTGAAAGCCATACGGGCAGGGAAGTTAGCTTTAATAGTACCTGTAATGATATTAACTGAAGGACGCTGAGTTGCTATTACTAAGTGAATCCCTATTGCCCTGGCTTTTTGTGCTAAAAGTGTTAATGGAACCTCAATTTCTTTTCCTGCAGTCATAATCAAGTCAGCATATTCGTCAATTACTACTATCAGGTAGGGGAGGAACCTGTGTCCTTGTAAAGGACTAAGTTTGCGGGCCAGAAAGCGTGTGTTGTATTCTTTAATATTACGTACCTGGGCATCTTTAAGTAAATCATACCTGTTCTCCATCTCAATGTTGAGTGAATTCAGAGTACGTACTACTTTACGAGTATCAGTAATAATTGCTTCTTCCGAGTCAGGTAGCTTTGCCAAAAAGTGCCTTTCAATCTTTGAAAAGAGAGTAAGCTCTACTTTTTTAGGGTCAATCAATATGAATTTAACTTCTGAAGGGTGTTTGCAATACAATATAGAGGTAATCAGAGCATTCAATCCCACTGATTTACCTTGTCCTGTCGCTCCGGCCATGAGTATATGAGGTAATTTAGCCAGATCAACTATATAAGGCTCGTTCTGTATGGTTTTGCCTATACCAAACGGTAGATCATATTTTGAGGACTGGAACTTCTCTGAACCAAGAATTGATTTCATAGGCACTATTTCCGGTTTCAGATTTGGTACCTCAATTCCTATAGTACCTTTGCCCGGAATAGGAGCAATGATACGTATGCCCATGGCTGCAAGACTGAGGGCAATGTCATCTTCAAGGTTTCTGATCTTGGAAATTCGTACTCCTTTGGCAGGGATAATTTCATACAACGTAACGGTTGGCCCTATAGTTGCCTTGATTTTGTCAATGGCTATTCCATAGTTCCCTAATGTCTCAACAATTCTGTCCTTATTGGCTTCAAGCTCTTCTTTTTGTGCTGCGTACGAAACATTACCAGGTGAATAATCATCTAATAAATTCAGAGTTGGCTTTTTATAATCAGGCAATTCAAGAGTCGGATCATACTCTGTGTCTATGGTGTAATGTATCGGAGATTCTGCTTTTTCTTGGTCTGCTTCCTCTTCGGGTTCATTTGCAATTGGAGATTGTTCTATTGTAAATTCAATGTCATTGTTTGGAGTGGTAACTTTTATTTCCTCTTTTGTAATGCTATTATCATCAGTAAGGACAAATTCCTTCTGCTCAAGTTCTTCATCTTCTACGGCAAACTCCCGCGTATTATATTTGTCCTCAGGAACTGAATTACCAAACTTCAAATTTGCTTTCTTTTCATTGACTGAGTCAAAAGAGTCTTTCTCATCTGCAGAATTATCCCCCACGGGCTCCAGTTCTGCTGGTGGTTTGGGTAGCGCCAATGGCATATTAAATGCAAAGACCAGAATGGCAAGCAAGGTAAAAAAAAGTGCAATAGCGATGCCTGTCTTGCCTAAAAGACCTTCAAGCCAACTTGCAGACTGAAAACCGGTAACACCTCCCAGTATAGCAAAGGAGGTGTTTTTAAAAATGAATCCGAGAGCTACAGGAAGCCAGATGATACCAATCATTGATAATCCAATAGTCCTCCATAAAGGAAGAACGGAAATCTTGAGTGATAAACGAATTCCTGTAACAAATAAAATAAGTATTAAGAGAAATGAAGCAATTCCAAATCCTTTTTTAATAAAAAGAATTGAAATCGCAGCACCCAGTCTGCCAGCCCAATTATCTGCCTGAACAGAATCATCAGTTAAAATCTCATGAAAAGAAAAATAAGAGAAAATATCATCAGCATCCCATTTAAAATATAGGAAGAGGTAGGAGGAAAAGGCAAATAAAAGATATAGAGATAGCAGGACCAGGAAGACTCCCAGAATCTTTCCAATTCTTCCATCAGTCATCCAGTCAGGGAAAGCTTTTTTACTGCTTTTCTTTCTCCTAACTGACTTTTCAGATGGTTCTTCTTTGGGTCTGTTTTTTTTAAGAGTATTGCCTTTAGCTGCCATTTACTTCAAAATCAAAATTTACATTCCACCACCAAAAAGCTGCCTTAACTGTTCAGGTGTTGTTTCTTTATATTCTGAAGGCACTTCAAATTGTCGGTTTGATACTCTGCCTTTTTCAACACTAGTAGCTGTAAGAAGCATATTCATCCCCTGCATTTTATAACGGAATTCTAAAGGAATACCCGTAAGATTCCTATATTCATTATCATAGAATATTTTGTTATCGCCAACTTCATTAGAATAATACACTACAACAGGGTTTAATTTACTTTTTTCATCACCATAGTGAATGTTTGCTTTCTTACAAACATAACCAGCTATTTCCTTGCTTTCATTAGCGGGTTCAACTATCGGCTCTTTACCAAGCGGCTTATTCTGTTTATTCGGTTTCATAGCTACTTTCTTATCCATAATATCAAGCAGGATAACAGTAGTCTTTGCATCAGAATCCATAATAAGTACCTGTGTCATGTCAGCCATTAATAATTCGGCGCGAGCCTTATTTCCATCCAAATAAAGTTTCATTGTCTGAGGCATGGATGTCTGTTGGGCAGGATTGACATTTAATTCAGGATAAGTGATCTTATATGTGATGATGCCTTTAAATGGATTGTTCGTCTTTTGCGCTTTGGTAGTGAATGATACCAAAAGAGTAAGAAAAATTAATGCGGTTATGGTTTTTAGTTTCATGATTTGAAGGGTTAAAAATAATTTTATTCTTCTTCTTTAATTACAATTCTTTCAATCATATCACCTGCACGTATTAAATCTATTACATCAAGGCCTTCATAAACTTTTCCAAAACAAGTATGTTTGCGGTCAAGGTGTTGAGTGTTTTGTCTGTTATGGCATATAAAGAACTGTGAACCACCGGTGTCGCGCCCTGCATGTGCCATTGACAAAACGCCACGGTCATGGTACTGATTATTCCCGTCAAGTTCGCATTTAATGGTATAACCAGGTCCCCCGGCACCTGTACCTGACGGACATCCACCCTGAATAACGAAATCAGGTATTACCCTGTGAAAGGTTAATCCATCATAAAACCCGCTCTTGGCTAGTTTAATAAAATTAGCAACCGTATTGGGAGCATCTTTTTCATAAAAATTTACTTTCATTACGCCTCTTTGCGTATGTATTTCAGCGATCTGCATATAGTGTATTTGTTTTGTTTTACTTTATTTGATAGTCCTCATTAACTTGTTAAACCTGATCTTCCCGTTGAAAAGTGTTTTGTTATTATCAAGTGAAAGCCATACAAAAACTGCTTTTCCAACTATATGGTCTTTAGGTACAAATCCCCAAAAACGTGAATCGGCAGAATTATGACGGTTATCACCCATCATCCAGTAGTAATCCATTTTGAAGGTATAGGTTGTTTCAGGCTTCCCATTAATAATGATTTGATTTCCGGAAATTTCGAGATTATTATTCTCGTAAACTTTTATTATCCTTTCATAAAGAACAATGTTTTGTGAATCAATTTTAACAGTTTGACCTGCCTTTGGTATCACAATAGGTCCGAAATTATCTACATTCCAGGGATAAGCTGAGTCAAAAGGGAAAATATAATTTTGCCAGAATCCCTTGGGCTGGATCATCTTCTTTACTTCTTTTACGTTGACAAATCCTTTTAACTTTTCAACAGATTCATTTGTAAGGGTAATTTCAAATTCATCTTGTTGAGCCATAAGAACATCTTCAGTAACACCCAGCTTTTCAAGAGCTTTTGGGTTAATGCGTGAACCGTCGGTCCTTACCAGATAAGTGTATTGTGACTGAACAGGAAGTATAGTTGGCTTATCATTAATATAAACCACCTGGTCCTTGATCTCCAGCTTATCGCCAGGTATTCCAATGCAACGCTTAATATAGTTCTCGCGCTTATCAACAGGGCGTGCTACAATATCACCAAAGCTTTCCTTATCACCCCATACTCGTTGTCTGCTATATCTTCTTACCAAATCATAATAACTTTGATTCTGAACTTTTAACGCAACAGTGTCTCCATCAGGATAGTTAAAAACCACAACATCATTGTTCTTGATGGTGGTTAACCCGGGAAACCTATAATAAGGCAGTTTGACCCATTCAACATATGATTTGGTAAATTGCGTGAGTGGTAGCGTGTGATGCACGAATGGAAATGCAATTGGAGTGTTGGGAACTTTAGGCCCGTAACTTAGTTTACTTACGAAAAGATAATCACCTACCAATAATGATTTTTCCATTGATGATGTTGGTATGGTATAGGCTTCAAACATAAACATCCTGATTATGGAAGCAGCTATCACTGCAAAGATTATAGCATCTATCCATTCACGTGTAGCAGTTTTCTTCTTTGGAACCCTTTGGTCAGGTTGTACATAATCACCCTCCCTTTTGATCCCCAACCATGGTAAATACAAATATGGGAAAATCACTGAAAGTGCCTGATCGCCTAATCCATATATCTTGTAACATTTTAGTGTTTCCACTATGATCAGCATCACCATGAATGCATTGATAAATGGAGTTAAAAGAAAGAGGTACCACCACATTGGTTTGTTAATAATTTTCAACCAAATATAGTAGTTGAAATATGGAATTACAGATTTCCATCCTGAATAACCTGCTGTTTCGAAGGTCTTCCATACTAATACAGGGAAGAAAGTTATCAGAATTACTAATGTTACTACAACTGACATACGGTTTTTTATATTGTCCTTCTATAAGGAGGATTGTTTGCAACCATTAACTTAATCTATCAATTTTCGTGCCTGATTCAAGCAAGTTACTCATATTGAAAAATCCTTTACGTCCTTGCAACCATTCAGCAGCAACAACAGCACCTTGAGCAAATCCCTTCCTGCTATGGGCAGTATGCTTTATTTGAATGGAATCAACTTCTGAATTCCATGTAATAATGTGCGTGCCGGGCACCTCACCAATCCGTTCACTATTGATTTTTATTTTACCTTCCTGCTCCTCATCCATGGTCCATCCGTTATAACGGTCAGCAGCTTCGGTTATTCCTTCAGCCAGCGTAATGGCTGTACCACTTGGAGCGTCTTTCTTATGAATATGGTGAATTTCTTCAATATTAACTTTATAGTCGTCAAGCGGACCTAATAATCCAGCAAGTTTTGTGTTGATTTCAAAGAATATATTAACGCCAATGCTGAAATTTGAAGCATAAAAGAATGCTTTTTCTTCACTCTCAGCCCTTTGTCCGGCTAGTTTCATCTGGTCAATCCACCCTGTGGTACCTGATACAACGGGTATGTTAAGGTCAAGGCAACGATTCACAATAATCGATGCCGTTGCAGGGGTGCTAAAATTGATAATAACATCACAATCAGGCATAGCTTTATTTTGCCAGTCTGCTTCATTGTCAAATATAGCTACAATGGAATGTCCCCGTTCAATTGCAATCTTTTCAATTTCGTGGCCCATATTGCCGTAGCCTGCAAGTGTAATTTTCAAAGGTTTTGTTTTTCAAAAAGTCATACATAATCTAATGCCGCCTGTTCCAAAAGGGTGTTCAGGTGTCCTGATAATCATAGGTTGAACATTCAAACTCAGGTCCTCTGAAACATCATAATCAAAAAAATGAGCATCCACAGTAGCATCAAGCACATTCAAAATGTACCAAGCCGCAGTAAAGATAACAGAAAGTTCCACTCGTCGCCTATAAAAATCACGGCCCTCTAAAAGATCATTAACATCGGGATATCGCTTAACATACTTATTGTCAGTATAGCCGGTATCACCGTTGGATGTGTATCTGTAAGCCTCAGTAAATTCCTTTGTTTCTGCATTATTGATACTGATGTAATAGGCCAAAATACCAAATCCTGCATAAATTACCGGAATTTTCCAATATTTTTTATTGTAAGCTTGTCCTAAACCGGGTAGCACCATTGAATAGATAGTTGCCTTGTGAGCAGAATGTAAAGAGGGTGCTATGGAGTCAATCTCATCTATAGTAGGGGGTGTTATGGAGTCAATCTTATTTACAGTTATCGTATCAGTCAAAGGTATGGTATCCTGGGCAAAACAAATGTTATTACGAAGAAGCATGCCAAAAAAGAACAACAGCGATATTAACATCGCTGAATTCGAAAATTTTTTGAATAAGCATTTGCGCTTCATATTATTGCTCAGGAGCTGATAATTCCTGTAGTAGGCGCTCCAATTCTTTTTTTGATTGAAAACTGATAACGATATTTCCTTTCCCTTTATTGTTGAGCTGTACACTAACTTTAGTATTCAACTTATCGGCGATTGATTTACTAAAATTCATAATTTCCTCAGGAATAACATGTTTTACAGGAGCCTTATGTTGGGGAACAGCTTTGTTGTAGTTCCTAACTCTTTCTTCCACTTCCCTGACTGAAAGATCGCTCTCAATTATTTGGTGCAATATTTCTATCTGAACTTCTTCTTCGTCAATATTAATCAAAGCACGGGCATGACCCATAGTAATTTTGCCGTCGCGTATTGAAACCTGTACTTCGGCAGGTAATTTCAGTAACCGCATATAATTACTGATGGTAGTTCTGTTTTTGCCTACCCTCTGGCTGAGTTCTTCCTGGGTGAGTTCACATTCTTCAATCAAGCGCTGATAACTTAAGGCAACTTCAAGTGAGTTTAAATCCTCACGTTGAATATTTTCAACGAGTGCCATTTCAAGTACCTGTTGATCATTGGCGATTCTAATATAACAGGGCACATCTGAAAGACCTGCCAACTGTGATGCTCTTAATCTACGTTCTCCTGAAATGAGCTGGTATCGGTCGTAGCCCATCTTTCTAACAGTGAGTGGTTGAATAATGCCTTGTTCCCTAATAGAATCAGCGAGATCATTAAGTGCTTCAGGCTCAAAATCAACCCTTGGTTGGAAGGGATTAGTCTCAACTTGTTCTATTGGAATAGATGCAATTGCTCCGGCCACAAAATCGCCTGATATATCTTTTGTGGTTATGTCAGTTTCAGGACTTTCCAAAATGGCACTAAGTCCTCTTCCAAGTACCTTTTTTTTAGAGTTCATCTTCAATATTTATTTGTTTTTCGGATGATTTAATACGGGTAAGGTCATTTTTTTGTAATATTTCACGGGCCAGGTTCAGGTAGTTAACGGCGCCGCTGCTATTGATATCATGCATAATAATGGTTTCACCAAAGCTGGGCGCTTCCCCTAACTTAGTATTACGGTTAATCAAGGTTTCAAAAACCATATCCTGGAAATGAGCTTTAACTTCATCTACTACCTGGTTTGATAATCGTAACCGTGAATCATACATTGTTAACAATATACCCTCAATGTCCAGACCCGGGTTAAGTCTTGATTGAACAATCTTTATGGTGTTCAACAATTTACCCAGGCCTTCAAGTGCAAAGTATTCACATTGAACCGGTACTACGACTGAATCAGAAGCAACTAAAGCGTTTACTGTGATTAAGCCTAATGAAGGGGAACAATCAATCACAATAAAGTCGTATTTCTCTTTGATCTTGTACACGACTTTCCGTAACATCTTTTCACGGTTCGGCTGATTTATAATTTCAATTTCAGCACCTACCAGGTCAATATGTGAAGGTAAAATGTCCAGATTGGGAGTTGAAGTTTGTAATATAATATTTTCCGGCTCCACTTCATCCATTATGCATTCGTAGATACTGGTTTTAATATTTTTAGGATCAAATCCAACTCCCGAAGTGCTATTGGCCTGTGGATCAGCGTCAATAATCAATGTTTTATACTCTAGAACTGCAAATGCAGCTCCAAGATTAATTGCAGTTGTTGTTTTTCCAACACCACCCTTTTGATTTGCAATCGCTATTACTTTACCCATTATATTGTTACCTTCTTTAATTCAGTAGTTTAAATGCACAAACCACAATATGGTTTGATCCACAAAAATACAATTTATTTAGTGTCTTTAACTTTGCTGTTTTTCAAAGTTGTTAACACTTGATTGCTTAAGCAGCTTTTTAATAAAAATTAAGAAGAGCCTAATTATAAAGCCTGTAAGGTACAAAGATTATTTATTCCTATTCCTCGAGCACAATTTTATCAAATACTCCTGATGGGGTATTGTCTTCCTCTTCAGGCATTGCTTTACCCGTATTTGAGGCATTATCAATAAAATCAAGAACATCATCTAATCCCGTTTTAAACTTTTTAAAATCTTCTTTGTAAAGGAATATTTTAAATTTCTCTATGACAAATTGACCATTATCCTGATTGATTAAACGTTTACTTTCAGTAATGGTGAGGTAGAAATCATTATTTTTAGTTTTTCTTACATCAAAGAAATAGAACCGTTTTCCTGCCTTGAATGAGTTAGAATAAACTTTTTCGTTTTGCTCTTTTGGTTTGAAGTCTTCCATGAAATGGCTAATTTTATTAAGAGATCATCAACGCAAAAATAAAAAAGAATTTGAAATTAAATATTTTTAAAAGATTCTTTTTCTATTGATTCTTTAAGCCCCTTTAAATTTCATACTTTTAAGCATTATCCAATACAAATAAATAGTAAACCTGCTCAAAATGGCATAAGTAAATATATGACAATAATGCGTGTATAATTAGCCCGGATGAATGTACATCTCAAAATGAAATCGTTTCGCAATTTTCAGCGCAATATATAAGAGCATAAAAACTAATAGCATGGGCACACTTCGATATTAAGCAGCGAGAATGTTAATTTTATCCAACAATTACTGTGGATTAACCGTAAAAAACCTGTAATTTTGCTGCTCTGAAATACACACTGTTCATTTACATCATCTATACATGCTAAGCAGAAGGCACTTACGGATAAAGGTCATGCAGGCCTTGTATGCTCATCATCAAACTATTGACACTCCCTTGATGGTAAGTGAGAAAAAACTTGTTAC
>JBAXYX010000014.1:0-30487 GCA_041670625.1 Lentimicrobiaceae bacterium
CCGGGTTCCTTAAACTTCCTGAACTATGCGAGGGATTGCGGAATTAGTGTTTTTTATATTACCAACAGGAAAGAGCATTTGAAGGATGCCACTATAGCGAATTTGAAGAATCTGGGTTTCCCACAGGCTGATGAGGATCATGTGATTATGCGAACTTCTGAGAATAGTAAAGAAGCGAGAAGAGTTTTCTTGTCAGACAAATACCATATCTCGCTGCTTTTTGGTGATAACCTCGAAGACTTTTCAGATGTGTTTGAGGCCAAGTCCAATTCAGGCCGTGCAACTGCAACTGATAATCTGCAAAAAGAGTTTGGAAAAAGGTTTATTGTACTACCCAATTCTATGTATGGCGAATGGGAGACAACCATTTACAAATCGGATAAAAAGATGCCCGACAGCCTGAAGTTTATGAACCGGCGTAAAGCTTTGCAAGGCTTTTAACTAAAAAAAACAACCACTACCCATTGCAGTGGTTGTTTTTTGCAGTTGCGGGGCTATTTATTTAGTCAATAGTAATTGAGAAAGGTAAACGCGCCTGCACCCCCTGCATATTATAAAATGACTGGATTTCCTTATAATAAGGATAGAAAACTCCAAACTTTTCTTTAAGCAAGGTTTCATCAGATGAACCTGAAATATCTTCCATTAATTGGGTAAAGGGATCTTTTTGTTTTGGTAAAGATATGATACGGTAATCATCAAGCTTAGCCATGGAAGCTGCAATTTTAACAGCTTTGTTGATTCCACCGGTACCATCTACCAGTTGAATGCGTAATCCGTCAATACCGCTCCATACCCGTCCTTGTCCAATACTGTCCACATTGGCATTGGTCATAGATCGTCCTTGGGCAACATGACCAACAAAGGTTCCATAAATTTTCTCAACAGAGTTGGTCATCACTTTTGATTCATAAGGAGTCATAGGCCTGGTTACTGAGATGTAATCAGAGTTCTGATTGGTTTTAACCTGATCAAAGGTAATGCCAAGCTTATTATTAAAGAATTTTTGGAAATCAGGGATGATGCCAAACACACCAATTGAACCCGTAAGTGTAGTGGGATTAGCAATGATACTGTCGGCAGCACAAGCGATATAGTAACCACCTGATGCAGCATAGTCACCCATAGAGGCAACAACCGGTTTTTTCTCTTTTGCAAGTACAATTTCACGCCAAATAACATCGGATGCCAAGGCGCTACCTCCACCGGAGTTGATTCTGAATACGATTGCTTTAACGTCGTCGTCAAGCCTGGCTTTACGTATGGCTTTTGAAATGCGTTCAGAACCAATATTATCTTCCGTTCCTTCGCCACTTACAATATCGCCAACGGCATAAATAATTGCTATTTTGTTCTTTGATCTTTTTTCGGCTTTTAGTGGCTTAGTCTCTTTGTATTTGTTCAGACTGATCAGTTCAATCTTGTCGTTTTCCCCTATTCCGATTTTTGATCTGAGCAAAGCAAGAAATTGATCCTTGTATGTAACCTGGTCAGCAAAGCCATAGGATACTGCATCCTGAGCAGTTTCGAGTGAAAGGGAATCGGCAACTTGTGATAACTTGCCGGTAGGGATATTCCTTACCAGGCTTATCTGGTTAAGCATATGATTCCAGATTGCACCAATATAGGTCATTGTTTGTTCTTTATTGGCTTCGCTCATTTTATCAGAAATCAGAGGTTCAATGGCACTTTTATACTTGCCATGGCGAATAATCTGAGCATTGATGTCAAGCTTGGTTAGCAGACCTTTTATAAACAATACCTGGCCGGTAAGACCTTTAAAGTCAATAGATCCTTCGGGATTGATGCATATCTGATCTGCCACAGATGCGAGGTAATAAGCTTTTTGAGAATACACTTCGCCATAAGCATAAATGAACTTGCCTGATTTCTTAAACTCAAGTAATCCGTTACGCAGCTCCTCAGCGGTAGCAATGCCTGAGGGAACATCACTCATGTCAAGATAAATGCCACTTATTGCATCGTCTTCACTTGCTTTTTTAAGCAGATCAAGTGTTTCAAGCAAACCGGGGACATTGGTGGTTTTAAACATGTTGCTGCCACCGAATTCAAAAGGAGCAGAAGGACTGCGTTCAGGAACATCTTGGTTGAAAGTAAGATGTAATACTGATTTGGGTTTAAGAACAACTTCCTGTTTGCCTGCTAAAGAAACTATTGAGGCAATAAACATGAATAATAGGAAGAACATGATGAGCATGGTTAATATAAAACCAGCCATTGATGCAAGCATAAATTTGAAAAACTGTCTCATAGGTTACCTGATTTGATTAGCTTGTCAAAGTTAATGTTATTCTTCTGAAAAACACATTACATTTGTAAGATAAATTATCATTTATGAATGAAGTGTACTTGCTATTGGGAAGTAATCTGGGTAACCGTGAGGCGAATTTTAAGCATGCTTTGGAGCTATTGTCGGAGAAGATAGGGAAAATTATAAAGTCATCGTCAGTTTATGAAACAGAGCCATGGGGTACTGACATACCGATTCCGTATCTGAATAGCGTTGTAAAAATGGAGACTATGCTGGATGCTTTTAACCTGCTTAAAGCAACACTTGGAATAGAGAAAGTACTTGGCAGGCAAAGAGGAATAGAAAAGAATATTCCGAGGACAGCAGACATAGATATACTATTATTTAACCATGAAGTTATCGAATCAGAACAGTTAATTATTCCTCATAAGCGGATGCATGTACGCAGGTTCGTTTTAGTACCTTTGGCTGAAATTGCTCCTGATTATGTTCACCCGCTGTTGAATATAAGTATCAAACAGTTGTTGGATTCCTGTGCTGATAAACGATGGGTAAAGTTGTATAATCACGATATAGAGAAAGAATAATCAGGTTGTGCAGAATGTAAAATCACGCTACGCAGAATGAATCATTACATTGCGATAGAAGGAACTATTGGTGTCGGGAAGACTTCATTAGCCACAATGCTGGCATCTGAATACAATGCCAGGCTGATACTGGAACAGTTCGAGGAAAATAACTTCCTGCCGAAGTTTTACAAAGAACCTGATAAATATGCTTTTCCGTTGGAACTTTCATTCCTGGCGAGCAGATTTCAACAATTAAAAACCGAATTATCGGTAACTGATCTATTTAGGAATCTCATCATTTCTGACTACATCATCAATAAGTCATTGATCTTTTCGAAAGCTACGTTGCCTGATGACGAATATAATCTATTCACCCGGCTTTTTAATATAATCAACCTTACGTTGCCCGGTCCTGATATGTTAGTGTATTTATATGCTTCAGTCAACAGGCTGAAATCCAATATAATACTTAGAGGCCGTTCGTATGAGCAGGAAATTGAAAGTACATATTTACAGCGCATTCAAAGTGGTTATTTCGATTATCTTCGTCAACAAAAAGATATGACCATACTGATCATTGACACGAATAAGCTGGATTTTGTGAATAATCCGGCACATTATAAATGGATCAGGGAAACAATATTCCAATCCTATAGCAGAGGTATTCACACCATAGAATACAAGTAATTTTAATTTAACGATTACAGGATTTTGCTTTATATTTGGAATCAGGATCAGGCAGGGATAATACTATAAACAATTTTCATGTTAAGCTTGACTCCACGGCAATCAGCATAATTATTTAACAGATAACAAAGCTTACCTGATGATACAGATAAACGGATTAATGATAATTGGAGAGGTTGTTTTATTGTTGGTGATTTGTGCTATCCTTTATTTCTATTATCAGAGACTTGTTAAACAAAAGAATGAAGTAATCAACCTGCTTCAGGAGAAAAATGAGTCGATCTTATTAGCGCAGGATGAATTAAAGCATGCTAAAGAAAAAGCAGAAGAATCAGATAAGTTAAAGTCATCTTTTCTTGCTAATATGTCGCATGAAATCAGGACGCCGTTGAATGCAATTATGGGTTTCTCCTCTTTATTGCTGCAATCCAATCCTGATGAGGAAGAGAAAAAAGAATATGTTGAAATTATCCACAATAATAGTAACAAGTTGCTCGATCTTATGGATGAGGTATTTAACATAGCTCTGATTGAATCAGGAATAACTAAAATGTATAAAGAGGCTTGTCCTGTTAATGAATTATTAGCCAGTCTGATTACACATTTTAATTTAGAAAAGGAGCAAATTGGTAAAAACGATGTAAACATCAGGATCCGACGGTCATCAAAAGATAATTCCTTTTCGCTTTTTACTGACCCCCGGAAGCTAAGGCAAACATTGTACAACCTTATTGAGAATGCGCTCAAGTATACGGATGAAGGATCTATTGAGATAGGGTATGAACTGACAGATAACTCCATGGTTGAATTTTATGTTAAAGATACTGGTATCGGTTTCCCTCAAGAGAAACTCGATGTGGTATTCCAGCGTTTTCGCCAGGCAGATGACAGCAATACACGCCATTATGGCGGAATCGGATTGGGCTTAACGTTGTCGCAAAAATTTGTTGAGATGATGGGAGGATATATGCGTGCGGAATCCCGACCCGGAGTTGGTTCAGCGTTCTATTTTTCTATTCCCTATCAATCTAAAGAAAACTTTATTAAATAAACAAGCTGTTCCATGGAACAGCTTGTTTAAATCTTATTTGAAACGCTATTAGTTATTATACTCTTTAAGTGAGTCCATTAATTTTTTTCTGGTAAAGAATATCCTGCTTTTTACTGTGCCTATTGAAAGGTTGAGATTGTCGGCAATTTCCTTATACTTATAGCCTTTAGTATGCATTTCAAACGGTGCGCGCTGATCCTCCTGCAGTTTTGAAATGCCTGCTTCTAATTCCTTTGTTTGTAACTGAGAATCAGGTGAAGCAAAATCGGATCGACGAGGTATATTCAAAAAGTATAAATCTTCAGTAGTATCTACTATTGTATTAGCCTTTTGGTTGCGACGGTAATTGTTGATGAAAGTGTTTTTCATGATAGTGTAGGTCCACGCTTTCAGGTTTGTGTTTTCTTCAAATTTATCCTTATGGACAAGTGCCTTAAGATAAGTATCCTGTAGCAAATCTTTTGCTTCCTCTTTATTATTAGTCAGCGTATTTGCAAAATATGAAAGGTTGTCATGTAAGCTCAGTAGCTTGCTGTTGAATTCTATTGCTGTCATAACACTTTGTTATTTAAATTGTGTATAAACTGTTTAACAAAAATGATGCTCAACTGTCAAAAGTGGTTACATTTTAATGTAGAATTAATGTTCAAAAAAAGGCCATCAAACGTAAACAATTGAAACTAAATGAAATCACAATTCCATAAAGTGTTTAATAAAAAGCCTTTTATAAAGCATAAAAAGATAACAATATGGGGAAAGTCCTAATTTAGGACATGCATTGTCCGGTTATTGGAAAACCAGATAGGGATTATGGTTTGTTTAATGTATTACATTGACAATGTTCTGTTTGCGAACATTTTAAAAATAGCAAATTGTCCTTAATGGGGACAATTCATTTGCAATAAAAGAAAGTGTTGATAATGAGCAGTTTCTATAAGCTCTTAAGAAGTTCCATGAAGTGTGCAGGTTGTTCAATGATTTCAACATTTTCAGGCAGGGTAATGGAATGTACCCGAGTTTGTGCACCTGAAATAAACACTTTTTTATTAATAAAAGTCTGACTGATCTGATTGACTGTTTCGGTATATTTCTTTAATTGAATCGGTGTGGTAAAAGAAGTGAAGATATAATCAATGTTCTTTTTGTCATTTATCATTGGCAGGTTGTCCAATGGCAGTGCTTGCGCAAGATAAATACTATTATGACCGGCTTCCCTCAATAAGTAGTTATAGAAAAGTAGAGTAAGCTCATTCCATTCATTAACCGGAAGGAACATTAGAAATGTCTTTGGGTTATCATTAACATTGCCAACCTGACCATCAATGGCAATGATTAGCTTTTGCCGGATAAGGTTTGCAATAAAGTTTTCCTGGGCTGAATAAATAGAATCCGACATGCGAAGCATATCAAGGTATTCAAAGAATGGGTAAAGTATTCGGGTCACTGCTTCATCAAAACCTAAACTAATAACAGATGAAGAGAGGACTCTTTCGAACCGCGATTCGTCAAAATCAATCATGGCAAGGATAAGCTGTTCTGTTTGATTTTTATCGTCATGGAATGATTCTGAAAGATCAGTGATCCTGTCATTGATCTCTTGGTCATTCATAGATACAATGTTTGATATCTTAATTCCATTTCGGTTTAGGATAGCAACATTAAGCAACTTCTTCAGATCATTGTCAGTATAGTGTCTTATATTGGTAAGCGTACGCTCAGGCTCAAATAGCTGGTATCTTCTTTCCCAAATTCGTATAGTATGTGCTTTGATTCCGGAAAGCAACTCCATATCTTTAATAGAGTATTTAACCATTTCCTGTTGTTATATTAATAAAATGTGATTTTTTAATTAGAGGTTATTAACACCAGAGTTGCGAAATTGTTTTTACACTTGCACAGCGCTTCATTTGAAGCGCTTTAATCAGTTATTAATCCTTCGACTTTATTAAGTGCTGCTTCCAGTCCATTCACATCTTTGCCTCCTGCTGTGGCAAAATGGGATTGTCCGCCACCGCCACCTTTAATTTCTTTAGCAAGTTCCTTAACCAGAGTTGAAGCATTGAGGTTCCTTTGTTTAACCAAAGCTTCTGAAATGGCAACCGTAAGCAAAGGCTTGTTTTCATGAACGGAACCTAATACCACAATAAGATCATCAGTGCCACTTATTAATTTGAATACGAGGTCTCTTGCTGCATTAGGTTCAAGATTTTCTTTAGCAGTGATTAATCTGAACAGTTCAAATTGTTTGTACTGTTCTGACAAATGGGCTTGCATAGAATTTATCTTTTCCGTTGTAGCTTTTTCAATTTCACTCCTTAACTCTGAATTTTCATCTATCAGGTTTTTCACAGCTTTTATAGGATCATTTGCATTCTTTAGCAGCCTTTTAAGCTCATTTATCAAATCGGTCTGCTCAGAATAATAGGATTCGGCAGTTACACCTGTTATGGCTTCAATACGCCGGACACCGGCAGCAATGGCAGATTCGGAAACTATTTTAAACAATCCGATTTGACCGGTAGCAGGAACATGGGTCCCACCGCATAGTTCAATAGAGTCGCCGAATTTTATCATTCTTACGGTATCACCATATTTTTCTCCAAAGAGGGCAATTGCTCCTTTGCTTCTGGCCTGTTCAATAGAAATGGATTTCCATTCTTCTTTAGTATCGTTTTTACGGATCAGGCTGTTGACTATTTGCTCAACCTGGTGGATTTCAGCATCGCTCATTTTTTGGAAATGGGCAAAGTCAAAACGTAAGTAGTCTGGATTTACAAAGGATCCCTTTTGCTCAACATGAGTGCCAAGGACAGCCCTTAAAGCTTTATGAAGCAAGTGAGTGGCCGAGTGATTATTGGAGGTCTTGATTCTGTTTTCTTCTGACACCTTAGCATGAACTTGCTTTTCAGGTGATGCAGGTATTTCAGAACAAAGGTGGATGGATAAGTTATTCTCTTTCTTAGTGTCATAAACAATGATTTGCTGACCGAGAGATTCTAATATGCCAACATCTCCTACCTGTCCGCCTGATTCAGCATAGAAAGGCGTTTCAGCCAGAACAACCTGGTAGTATGTTTTCCCTTTGGAAATTACTTTTCGGTACCGGGTAATATAGGTGTCCGTTTCAAGAGTGTCGTAACCTATAAACTTTTCGATCTGATCATCCACCAGAATCACCCAGTCGTCAACATCAATACTTGCATCCTTACGTGAGCGTGCTTTCTGCAATTGCAGGTTATGTTGAAAAGCTTCCATTTCAACATCAAGATCCAGTTCCCTAGCCATCAGGCATGTTAAATCAATAGGGAAGCCGTAAGTATCATATAATTCAAAGGCAAAATCACCTGAGATACTTGCATTTGGATTATTCTCCGTGTACTGATTAAATTTGATGATACCATGTGACAGTGTACGCAAAAAAGAAGCTTCTTCTTCATGTATGACCTTTATTATTAAATCTTTTTGCGTATTTAGCTCTGTAAAATAAGCGCCCATTTCATCAATGAGTACCGGGACTAACTTATTGATGAAAGGCTGGTCCAGGTTCAGGAAAGTATAACCATAGCGAACAGCCCGACGTAAAATTCGGCGTATTACATAGCCTGCTTTATTATTTGAAGGTAGTTGCCCATCGGCAATTGCAAAAGCGATGGCTCTGAGGTGGTCAGCAATAACTCGCATAGCAACATCTGTTGATGGAGCGTTTCCATATTTAATGTTGCACAGTTTAGAAATTTCACTGATGAGAGGTTGAAAAACATCAGTATCATAATTTGACTTTTTATGTTGCAGTACCATACATAATCTTTCAAAACCCATTCCGGTATCAACATGCTTTGCAGGAAGTGGTAATAAAGAACCATTGGCTGTCCGATTAAATTCCATGAATACCAGGTTCCATATTTCAATTACGAGCGGATCACCAGCATTGACCAGAGAAGTACCATCAATTTTTTGCATGTCAGCATCGTCGCGGAGGTCTACATGTATTTCGGAACATGGGCCGCAGGGACCTGAGTCGCCCATTTCCCAGAAGTTATCTTTCTTGTTACCTCTGATTATCCTTTTAGGTTCTATGAGCTTTTCCCAATAGCCATAGGCTTCCATATCAGGTTGAAGGCCATCACCTTCATCACCGCCAAATATGGTCACATAAATACGATCCTTTTCTATCTTTAAGACTTCAGTAAGCAATTCCCATGACCACTCAATGGCTTCTTTTTTGAAATAGTCGCCGAAAGACCAGTTGCCTAACATTTCAAACATAGTGTGATGGTATGTATCGTGACCGACTTCTTCAAGGTCATTGTGTTTGCCTGAAACCCTGAGACACTTTTGGCTGTTAGCAATACGAGGATATTTAACAGGTGAGTTACCAAGGAATATATCTTTAAACTGGTTCATTCCGGCATTGGTAAACATGAGAGTAGGGTCATTTTTTACTACCATCGGCGCGGATGAAACAAGGTGATGTTGTTTTGATTCAAAGAAATTTAAAAAGCTCTGCCTTATTTCTTTTGCATTCATATACTGTGAGTTAAAGAAAGTTGTGTAAAGAAGTTTATTATTATTTATTACTTTTGAGGTTGCAAATTTAGTTTAAAATGTTAATTTTGCGACATCCTCCTAATAAGAGGGCTGTGAGAAAAGGTTAATTATTATTTCATTTAACACCATTTCATGCCAAAGGTAAGATATCACTTCAATCCCAAATCACTTAAAATAGAGAAAATACAGGTAACTCTTCGTCAGAAGGTTGCCCGCTTATTATCAGTAGTCGCTACCGGTTTAGTGTTTGCAACCGTAGTATTGCTCTTAGCATATAATTTTTTGGAATCACCCAAAGAAAGAATGCTTGAGCGGGAGCTGGACCAATATGGACTTCAGTATAAAATTCTTAATGATCGTTTGGCACAGGTCCAATCTGTAGTTTCTGATTTGCAAGATCGCGATGATAACATTTACAGAGTTATTTTTGAGTCAGAACCTATTCCTTCCTCTGTAAGGAAAGCAGGCTTTGGTGGTACTGACCGTTATGAAAAGCTTGAAGGTTATAAGAACTCAGAAATTATTAAGAGTACTACCCAAAAGCTTGATATAATTACAAGTCAGTTGTATGTCCAGTCAAAATCATACGATGAGGTATTTGAGCTTGCAAAGAAAAAAGAAGATATGATGGCTTCTATTCCGGCTATACAACCCATTTCGAATAAGAAACTCAGAAGAATAGGCTCTTATTACGGTTATCGTACAGATCCATTTTATAAGGTAACAAAATTCCATGAAGGGATTGACTTTACTGCCAGTGTTGGCACAGAAATATATGCAACAGGTGATGGAACGGTAGTCAGCGTTGAAAGATCAAGAGGTGGATATGGTAACTGCATTGTTGTGAATCATGGTTTTGGATACCAGACCTTGTATGCCCATCTTTCAAAAATGGATGTAAGAAGAGGTCAAAAAGTTACGCGTGGTCAGGTAATAGGCAGAGTAGGGAATACTGGAAAATCGACGGCTCCGCACATACACTATGAAGTGCATAAGGGAAGTAAATCAGTTGATCCTATTAATTACTTCTTCAATGACATTACGCCTGAGGAATATGAATTGATGACTGAATTGTCACAACGTCCTTCACAGACACTTGATTAGACAATATTATGCCATACAAAAAACCTGTTATAAAAAAGGTTTATTATCGTATTGGTGAAGTAGCCGAGATGTTTGATGTGAATATTTCCCTGATCCGTTTTTGGGAAAAGGAGTTTGATATCATCAAGCCCTTTAGAAATAAAAAAGGCAACCGTTTTTTTACACAGGCTGATGTGGATAATTTTCATATTATATATCACTTGGTAAGAGAAAGCGGCTATACATTGCAGGGAGCCCGTGAAAAGCTGAAAGGAAACTTTGCTGAAGTTGCCGACAATCACCAGGTGGTAAAAACTCTGCAGGAAATAAAAACCTTTCTGCTAAACCTTAAAGAAGAACTGTAATTAATTTCATAAGCTTGTTTCATAAAGCATCAGGAGAAGTTTTGTGATTACACTAGTCAGTTATCCTGATTATACTCATTAATTACCTGAGTATGATCGTAAATATTACCAAGTGTAATGATCAGGCAACCTAAGTAGACTAATCTATTCCCCGAGAATTATATTAACTTATGCAGGGCATTATGATAATGTTTGCTGAGTATTATGATCTTATGTCCTTATTGAAGGATAAATACCCTTATAGATTTTCATCAAATGATACCAACAATGAGCATCAATTTTTACACTGGGTATAATTACAAATAATTTTTGTTAGCCAGATAATTGACCACATAATCCGTTACCCCTTCTTCGAGTGATTTGAATCCATCTGCATATCCTGCATATAGCAGTTTATGAATGTCAGCTTCTGTAAAGTATTGGTATTTATCCCTGATGTCAATAGGAGTATCAATGAATTCAATGGATGGTTGTTTCCTGATGGCTTTAAAAGTTGCATTGACCAGGTCGACAAATGTGCGTGCTTTACCAGTGCCCAGGTTATACAACCCGGAAGCAGGCTTATTTTGCATCATGAAAAGAAGTACATTCACAACATCCTTTACATAAACGAAATCACGAAGCTGTTCACCATCTTTAAAGTCAGGCCTGTGTGATTTGAAAAGCTTTACACTACCGGTTTCTTTAATCTGTCTGTATGAGTGAAATATAACTGATGCCATTCTTCCTTTGTGATACTCGTTAGGACCATAAACATTAAAGAATTTCATACCAGCCCAGAATGGAGGAGTGTGTTTTTGTTGTAAAATCCATTTATCTGCTTCATTCTTTGATTCACCATAAGGGTTTAAAGGTTTAAGCTCATTGACAATTGCGTGGTCATCAATATAACCATATTCTCCCAAACCGTACGTAGCTGCTGAAGAAGCATAAACAAGAGGAATGATATATAGCGTGCAAAGTCTGAATACTTCTTTTGAATATTCCAGGTTAAGTTTATTGAACACCTCAACGTTGAATTCGGTAGTATCGGTTCTTGCACCAATGTGAAAAATAAAGTCAACTGCAGAATGGTGTTCATTCAGCCAATCAAAAAAACTATTTCGGTCTACCTGTAAATATATTTCTTTACCGGCGAGGTTAGCATCTTTTTCTGTTTTACTAAAATCATCAACAACTACTATATGGTTATACCCTGAGGCTAAGAGTTTTGAAATCAGGCAACTTCCAATAAAGCCTGCGGCTCCTGTTACTACTATCATGTTTGCTTATTGTTTTTCTATATTCTTTGTAAATCCATAAGATGATAACATCAGTTTGAAAACATCCGTGTTGTCAATCATTCCTTTAAATTGATCGGCTCCTTTGCCAAAAGCGAATAATGCGACAGGAGATGCTGAATGATGATCGGTAGAGAAATTTGGTTGCATCTTTCCCTTTATAGAATCATTTTCAACCAGGGTAAGTCCGCCGGTTTCATGATCAGCAGTAATGATTACTAATGTTTCAGGATGCTTTTCAGCGAAATCAAGAACAACACCTACTGCTTTATCAAAATCGTTGAGTTCGGTCAATACGTATTTAATATTCTTATCATGTCCACCGAAATCAATTTGCGAACCTTCAACCATCAGGAAAAAGCCATTATCATTTTGCGAAAGCAGATCAAGTGCTTTAGAAACAGCAATTGGCAGCATATCACCTCGTCCATCCATGACTTTAGGCGCATGGCCAGGATAAAGCAATCCGGCAAGTTTTCCGGTCTTATATTTTCCTAATTCATCAATACTATATGCAATTTGATAATTACGGGCTTTTAAACTGTCAATCAGATTTAATTTATCAGTACGATTACTAAACTGATCCAATCCGCCTCCAATGAATACATCTACATCGTTATTGAGGAATTGTTTCGCAATTTCGGAAGCCTGACCACGGTTTTGAACGCATGCTACAAATGCTGCAGGAGTAGCATGGGTAATTTCAGATGTAACAACAAGCCCGGTAGAAAGCTGGTTCTCTTCAGCTATCTTAAGGATACTTTTCAATGGTTTATTTCCAGTTGATACCCCGATAGAACCATTATTAGTTTTGGAACCTGTAGCAAGTGCAGTTCCTGCAGCCGCTGAATCAGTCACATCATCGTTGGCTGATAAAGTTTTTACAAGAGCAGTATTTGTACAGCGTAAAATATTAAGGTTGTCAGCAGTAGCAGTCATAGCTGCATATATTTGAGGAATACCCATCCCATCGCCAATCATCAGGATAATGTTTTTAGCATGGGTGCTTGGGATTGTTGAGTCAGATTGATTTTGAGCAAATGAAGTTTGAACTAGTCCGCTAATTAGCAGAATTAGCAGGGTAATATTGATTCTTTGAGTCATGCCTGTAAATTATAATGTACAAAAGTACCAATAAATTGACATTGAAAACAGTGTAAAAGCACAGGCGTACTTTATTTTATTGTTAAATATTACCCTCAATATAATAAAACATCAGAGTTGATGTAAGGATTGTAACAAGATAGACGAAGTAAAGCCATTAAATTTATTTCTGTTTAAGGGAGGAAATAAAAAGAGGTGTTTGGATTTTAACTATTTGAAAAATTAATTACATTTACCGGCTAAATCATTTGATTAGAAAAGGACTGATCCTGATTTTGAAGTAATTTTATTGACCTAACAACCTTAAATAAAAATTTATGAAAGAAAAAGCATTCGCTATTCTTAGTGAGTCAAAAGCGGCAAGGTGGACTGCATTAGCTGTAGTCGCCTTTACAATGCTGTGTGGCTATTATTTAGCCGATGTAATGGCACCATTACAACAATTACTTGAAGCTGAAAAACTTTGGAGTGGAAGTGAGTATGGTTTCTTTACCAGTGCATATGGATGGTTCAATGTATTTCTGCTGATGTTGATATTCGGTGGAATTGTTCTTGATAAGATGGGAGTACGTTTTACAGGAATGGGTGCTACTCTGGTAATGGTAATAGGTGCTGCTATTAAATATTGGGCGATTTCTACACACTCACTTGATGGAGCACTTATTATTGGTATAAAAGCCCAGGTGGTAATTGCAGCATTAGGATATGCTACTTTTGGAGTAGGTGTTGAAGTTGCCGGGATTACCGTATCTAAAATTATTGTTAAATGGTTTAAAGGTAAAGAACTTGCTCTTGCTATGGGCCTTGAAATGGCTACGGCTCGTTTAGGTACAGCATTAGCATTATCGACTTCTGCTCCTATTGCCAGGGCTATGCATGATGTTTCTTTCCCGATTCTGCTTTGTTTGATTATGCTGTGTATCGGTATGATATCATTCTTTATCTATACTTTTATGGATAAAAAACTTGATGCTTCGATTGCTGCAAAGAACAAAGAATTAAATACTATTGATGAGGAAGAATCATTTAAGTTGAGCGATATCTTGTTCATTATTAGGAATAAAGGATTTTGGTATATCGCAATCCTGTGTGTATTGTTTTATTCAGCAGTCTTCCCATTCCTCAAGTACGCTTCTAATTTAATGATTAACAAGTTTGCTGTTGATCCTGACTTAGCCGGTTTGATACCAAGCTTGTTGCCATTTGGAACCATTATTTTAACTCCGTTTTTTGGAAATTTGTATGATCGCATTGGTAAAGGTGCAAACATTATGATTATTGGAGCAGTATTACTGATTCTGGTACATACTATGTTTGCAATACCATTCTTAAATAATTATATAATAGCTATTGTTCTTACCATATTACTAGGAATTGCATTTTCACTGGTACCATCAGCAATGTGGCCTTCAGTTCCTAAAATTATTCCTGAAAAGCAATTAGGTACTGCTTATGCGTTGATTTTCTGGATTCAGAACTGGGGATTAATGGGAGTTCCTGCACTCATTGGATGGGTATTGGATAAATATTGCATTATTGGTAAAATAGCAAATGCAGATGGTAAACTTGTAACACAGTATGATTACACTATACCAATGATGATTTTTGCCAGTCTTGGAGTTCTTGCCTTAATCTTTGCATTCTTATTAAAGGCAGAAGATAAGAAAAAAGGCTATGGTTTACAATTGCCAAATATGGAAAAGTAGTTTTTAAAGGTTAAAATAAAAGAGGTAATCTTTTAGTCAGATAACATCGACTAGGATTACCTCTTTTATTTTCTTTTATTCCTGAATCATGGCTTGATATAAATAGGTCTGAAAAAAGAAAAAAACCTGCCGGGATAAGCAGGTTTTTTATTTCTGGTGAGAAAAGTGCAATGATTGCCGGGAAAGAATCATTGCAATGAGAGGAGTGAAAAATTCACTCTGCAAAAGTGAACAGAAAAAAATAAAAATGTGGAGAATCTTTTCAGGCGTCCGTAAAATCTTTTCAGGCGTATGGATTTTCTGAATATTCGTATTTTTCGAACCTGAAAATTTGTCTTTTTTAACTCGATTGTCGGTGAGTAAGTCTAACCGGTATAACTATATTTTGGAAATCAATAAAAGTTGCAGGGTTCTCAATTCTTTTAAGTAGGATATCAACTGCCTGGTTACCCATTTTGAACCCATCCTGATCAACAGTTGTTAATGCCGGATATGCGATTCCAGCGATAGGGTCATTCCCGAAGCCTACAACCTTTATATCTTTTGGTATGTTATAACCGGCTTGCTGAAGTATTTGCATGGCTGCAATGGCTGTAAAATCGTTTACGGCGAATATTCCATCTATAGTCGTTGCCAGTCTGAGTATCTTATTCTTTTCAAGCAAGACTTCATTACGGGTGTCGCATTGTAGAACCAGGTTTGTATCTATTGGAATATTATAATCTTTAAGTGCATTAAAATAACCTTCCATTCTTAATTTGCCGATTTCTAAATGATCAGGTGATGCTAAGTGGAGGATGGTACGAGCACCCTGACCTATTAAATGAGTAGTGGCTAAATAGGCCCCGCCAAAGTCGTCAGTTACAATTCTGTCAGTTGCTACTGTATTACATACCCTGTCAAAAAATACCAAAGGTATCCCGCTATCAATAATGTCTTTAAAGTGATCAGAATCAATAGTCGACTTGCTTTGTGAAATCAAAATGCCATCTACGCGATTGTCAAGCAATAACTGAGTATTGATTACTTCACGTTTGTAATCCTCATTTGACTGGCAAATAATGAGGCGATATCCTTTGGAATAAGCGAGTTCTTCAATACCACTGATAATTGAAGAGAAGAAGTGATGAACAATTTCAGGAATAATCAATCCCAATGTATTGGATCTTTGTTTCTTCAGACTAAGTGCCAGGGCGTTTGGACGGTAGTTAACTTCTGATGCATACTGTTGTACCAGCCTTTTGGTTTCAGTGCTGATATCTGGATGATCCTTTAACGATCTGGAGACGGTAGAAGGGGAAATGCCCAAGGCTTTGGCAATATCATTAATGGAAATCAAGTGAGCTTTCATAAATCTTTTAACAGTAATAATTTTTTATAAAAGTATATTTTTTTTGTTCTCCGAGCGTGTTTAATAATAATAAAATAGCACTAGTCGACCATAAATAATCCATTACGGTAAATCATTGTAATTCGGTATGGTGTTAAGCTCTGTGATTGAATTTGTTTATTTGGTTTGGAAAGAGAGCAATGCTTTGCATATCTCAATAAAAATGTTGACTTTGCCTCATAATTATTAGTATCTTAGGTGAACAATTGATATACACCTTATTGAGGCAGTTTTAACTATTTGGCAAAGAATGTGTTTTATGATATAGAATTCGTTCCACGGGAAGTTTTTTATAGGAGAATATGTTTGTTAACGTTTGTATAAGTTGTTTTTGTTAAAGAACCTAAATATATAGACAAAAAAGTATACTATCTATTAATAAATATGATATCAATGTGCCACATATATATATGTGCATACATGAAGATGCGGTTGAGAATCAATTTTTTAACAACACCAATATAACCAAAACCAAAAAGATGAAGAAGCTTTTTACATTGCTAAAAACTCTGTTTCTTTTACTTTACTTAACAATAACGGCTAGTGGTATTGCGCAAACTATTACTGTGAAAGGTAAAATTACAGATGAAGCTGATGGTAAGACTATGCCAGGGGTTACCATTGCTGTTAAAAATATGACTATTGGAACTGTTTCTGATATAAATGGGCAATATAGCCTTAATGTGAACAGAGGAGCTACCCTGGTATTTTCATTTATCGGATATACTACAACAGAAGTTGTTGTCGGAACTAACCCGGTAATAAATGTGGTGCTAAAGACCGCACTGACAGAACTTGAAGAACTGGTTGTGATTGGATATGGCACACAAAAGAAATCCGACCGCACAGGTGCTGTAATTAATGTTCAGGCCGGCGATATGAACAAAGGCGTTTTGACAGACCCGATCCAAGGTATGCAAGGTAAAGCTGCCGGAGTGCTGATTACTAAAAAAGGTGGTGACCCAAACTCGGGATTTTCAGTGAGAATAAGGGGAGCTTCAAGTTTGGAAACCGGGACTGAGCCTCTATATGTGGTTGATGGAGTTCCAGGAGTTGACCCAACCACCATTTCATCAGATGATATTGAATCATTTAATATTCTTAAAGATGCTTCAGCTTCTGCAATTTATGGCTCCAGAGGTGCTCACGGTGTTATTCTTATCACAACAAAGAAAGGTACAAAATTAGGGAACCATGTTGAATTTTCCTCTTATGTTTCAACTGAAACTGTTGCACACAGGTTAGATCTGTTATCTGCTCAACAAATCAGGGATTATGTTAAACAATACAATCTTAACTTCGTCGATGGGGGTGCAAATGTTGACTGGCAGGATGAAATATACCGTATAGGTAGTTCTCAGAATTCAAATCTGGCATTTTCAGGTAATACCGGAAAGGGCGGTTACAGAGCATCTGTGTCGCATAGCGATTTTACTGGCGTGATAATTGGCTCAGAGAAAAAAAGAACCATAGGAAGGCTTAACATTGATGATAAATTCTTTAATGAAAGACTTCTTATGTCGGCAGGTCTGGCAGGAACTTTTGAACAGAATAACTATGTAAATTATACGTCCAATGGAACCATGGATGTTATTTATCATACAATTCAGCGTAACCCAACTGATCCGGTATATGATGAAAAGGGCAATTATTATAACATCAACCGTGAATTTAATTATTGGAATCCTGTTGAGCTTGCAAATAATATTGATAATACTCGTGATGCAAAAGACTTCTTTAGTTTCCTGAAAGCTGATCTTGAACTGTTTGAAGGCTTTTTTGGTGGAGTCAATATTTCATACGTAAGGGATGATAATGAAAGTTTTTATTTTGAACCAAGCACTTTACAGCAAGGTGCATATACAGGGTACGGCAGAAGGAATTATGATAATCACAGCTCCAAAATGATAGAGACTACTTTACGTTATCTTAAAGTATTTGGAAAACATAACCTTGAATTATTAGGCGGTTATTCATGGCAAGATCAAGTATATACCGGCTTTAAGGCACAAGGAAATAATCCTTTTGTTAACTATAGCGGAGCTAATGATTTAGGAATGTTGCAAACACTTATTCCTGGAGATATCACATCATACAATAATTCAAGTAAGATGATCTCGTTTTTTTCACGAGCGGTATATAATTTTAATAGTAAGTACTTCCTTACTGCAACTATTAGAAGGGATGGCTCGTCTAAATTTGGTATCAATAAAGAATGGGGGTGGTTTCCTTCAGCTTCAGCTATGTGGAATATTACCGGTGAAGACTTCATGAATAATCTTAGGTTTCTCAATAACTTGCGTTTGAGAGTCGGCTATGGACTTGCCGGTAACGAGAAAATTGGAATAGGCCTGGACAGAAGAACTTATGTTTCAGGAGGCTCATCAGTTAATTTTGAAACAGGTGAAAGTGTCATTTCAATGAAATTTGCAAATGAATCTAATCCGAATTTACAATGGGAAACTAATGCTGAGTTGAATATTGGTCTTGATTTTGGAATTTTCAATGATAGGGTATCAGGTATTATTGAGTATTACAGCAAGAGAAATTATGACTTGCTTGGGCAGTATACAGTTCCTGTGCCACCCAATCTTAGTGATAAGATTTGGGCAAATGTTGGTGAAATAAAGATTAATGGTATGGAGTTTACTATTCAGGCGTATCCTGTAAGATCCAAATCATTTGAGTGGAAAACAAGTGTTACTTATTCCAGCTATAAGCAGGAAGTAGTTAATTTATCTGATGCAGCCAATGAGTACAATTGGTCGCAGGATAAAGAAGGTTATCTTGAAGGGCGTGGTCTGGTTGGAGATATTAACTGGACACAAGCAATTGTTCCGGGTCATGCTGTCGGATCATGGTATATGCCTGAATATGCCGGTATTTCAAGTGATGGTAAATTTTTGTTTTATAATGCATCAGGTGGAGTAACCCGTGAAATAAAAGATGCTGAACGCAGATTTGTTGGTGATGCGAATCCGGATTTTGAGTTAGGTTGGTCAAACTATATTACTTTCCTGAAGAATTTTGATTTCAGCTTTACTATACGAGCTGTAGTTGGTCATGAAGTGTTTAATACCACTAAGCTGATTTTTGGCAATCCTTACTGGTTGCCTGCAATAAATGTCCTGCAATCAGCTCTGGATGAAAAAGCCCGAGGATTAAACGATAACCCTAAGCTAAGCAGCTATTACCTTGAAGACGGGTCATTCGCAAGATTGGATAACCTATCACTGGGATACAATATCCCCCTCAAGAAAGTGACCAGTCTCAGAGTCTATGTAGCTTCTAATAATTTGTTTACTATAACCAATTATTCTGGCATAGATCCTGAGATCTCTGCTACCGGCAGATCATTTGGACTGGATCAATATAATGTATATCCAAAGACTCGAACTTTTATTCTGGGATTTAATGTAACACTTTAAAAGACATTTGCGATGAAAAAGATATTTTATAGTCTGGCACTGGCTGTTTCACTACTCTTAGCTTGTACTGATCTGGAAGAGAATGTCATTGACAAAATACCGGAGGACAAGTATACTATTAACCCTGTTTTACAGATGACACCCATTTATGAACAAATGCGCCTATTTCTTGACAACACCGGTTGGTGGTTTGCACAGGAATTGACCTCAGATGAAATGGTGGGGCCAACCCGTGCCAGTGACTGGGATGATGGCGGTAAATGGCGTGTATTACACACTCATACCTGGGATAATAATACAGAAGCTATTAATAGTATGTGGAAACCTTTCTATGACGGAGTTAGTGAAGCAAATAAGTTTATTGAAAAGCAACTACCCCTGGCCGGTGATTCTGTCATTGATGCAGGTATAGCTAAAGGCAAAATATTAAGAGCTTATTATTACTATCTGCTTATTGATAATTATGGAGATGTACCTTATATTACACAATTCCTGAATGCACCAAAGTTGCCAGTTAAAGCGAAAAGAGCTGACATTTTTGATTCTATTGTAAAGGAAGTGGAAACTGAAGTGATAAAACTTCAGCCAAGTGATTCAAAAACGGCTGTTTCTGAGGGAATGGCATATGCCCTGTTAGCCAAACTGTATCTGAATGCTGAAGTATATACAGGCACTCCTGAATGGGCTAAAGCTGAAGAAACCTGTGATAAGATTATCGCATTGGAGCAGTATTCATTAGATACAAGCCCTCTCGATCCATTTGTAACAAACAATGGAAATTCACAAGAAAATATATGGGTCATTCCTTATGATGAAGACGGCTATAAAGGTAATAACCTGCACATGCGTACACTCCACTATAACAGTAATCTTACCTTTGACATGACTGTTGGCCCCTGGAATGGATTTGCTGTAACTAAAGACCATTACAATACCTATTCTGCAGAGGACCTCAGGCAAGGTTACTTTTTAGTAGGTCAGCAGTATTCTTTTGATGGCAAACCGATTACGGATGCTGGTGCCGGTGGAGCAAACCTGATTTTTACACCTGAAATTCCTGCATTATTGATGGACGCATCTTATACTCCGGTACAAATCCGTATGTCAGGAGTCAGAGTTGTAAAGCAGGAAGTGAAAATTGGCGCAAAAGATAATCTGAGTAATGACTTCCCAATTTTCCGTTATGCTGATGTACTTCTCATGAAAGCAGAAGCTATGATCAGGCAAGGAAAAGATGGTGATGAGTATGTTAATATGATACGTGAAAGAGCAGGTCTTGAGCCATGGGTAGGTGTAACACTTGATCAATTACTCGAAGAGCGTGGACGTGAAATGTTTTGGGAAGCTCATCGTCGCCAGGATTTGATACGCTTTAATAAATTTAACGAAGCATGGTGGGAAAAACCAGCTTCAACTTCTGATCGTAAAATATTCCCTATTCCGCAATGGGCAATTGATGCAAATCCAAATTTAGGTCTATAAGTTTTAATTAATCTGTAATTTCTAACTAATTGTTAAACCACAAAAAACAAGTAAAATGAAAAAAAACCTATTAAGTTTACTTTTTAAGGCTAGCCTGTTCATGTTTGCCTTTTTGTTCGTTTTCTCTGCTTGTAAGAAAGATGATGATAACGATAAGCCACCTGTAGTGATTGAAGATGGAATATATGTTAAAGGTGAATCAACAGGAGTTACAACTTACGATGCAAAAGGTTTGATGCAATCTACTAAAAATGAAGTCAATAACACTGACAGGGTTCAACTTAAGGAACTGTATATTGCCATAAAAGCAGGTTCCCCCGGGTTCAATATTGTTGAAGTAGTAGGCGGACAACCTAAAACATACGGACCAGGTGCTGATTTTGCTGTTGTACCTGAAGCTGACCGTATTGGTGACGAACCTAAGGTGGATTTCTGGAGAGGTTCATACACTGAAAGTACTACTGCATTTACCGTGCTAACTGATGGACTATACCATGTAGTTATTGATACAGAGCTAAAAAAGGTTGTGATAGCTCCTGTAGAATGGGGCGTAATTGGTGCTGCTACTCCTGGCGGATGGACTTCTAGTACTCAATTACCTTCTTTAGGATTTAACCTGACCAAAATGACTTTCCAACTTGAGAATCTTGTATTGACAAAAGCAGATTTCAAATTCAGATATTCAAGTGGATGGAAGATCGTTATTGATACTGCGTATGTTTTAGATGGTGGATTAAAGGGTATTAGAGTAAATACCAATTTTGGTGGTGCTGTAGATGCTTTAGTTCCTGGTGGCGCCAATATTGCTAATGCTACCCCTGGAAAATATACTGCAAAAATGGTCTGGACTCTTGGAAGCGGTTATACTGCGACTATGACAAAAACAGGTGATCTTGATATTACTGATTATACGAATACTGAACTCGGTCTTATTGGCGATGGCGTTTTTGTTGATAACGTCGCTGTGGGATGGGTAGATGGTAGCACTGTAATGCTAAGTAAGCCGGCAGTTGAGAATGAAACTACATATATCTGGACATATAACAATGTTGACTTAAGAACATCTGGTTCATTCAAAATCCTTGAAGGTCAAGACTGGAGTAAGAAGAGTATTGGATTCAATGATGTAACAATGCTCGGTCTTTCAGCAGATAAATTCGGAACCAATAATGATGGTAACTTTGTACCACTTGAAGACGGTGTTTACGATATGGAACTTAAGATCGATGCAGTTACCGAGACATATACTTTAACTGTTAATCCTGCAGGTGTTACTGTAGAATTATATATGCTTGGCGATGGTTGCTCAGCCGGATGGGATAATACAATAGCTTTGGCAATGACTGGAATTGCAGGTAATTATTCAATTACTACAAACCTTATTGCATCTAAGGGTATTAAGTTTATTACTACATTAGGACAATGGGCTCCAAGTTATGGAACTGATGCAAATGGTACAAGTGCTTCCGGTAACCTGGTATACCGTGCTACTGAATCAGATCCTGATCCATCTAATATACCGACTCCTGCTACGGATGGGAATTATGTTGTAACAGTTAACACCAATAATTTAACCTACACAATTGCGGCTGCTAAAAAGTAAGCTGCACAATTGATCTGTTATCAGAAACCACTCCTGAAACCCGGAGTGGTTTTTGTTTTATTAACTATCCCTTTATTAGGTACTTTTGCAAACCAAGAATATTGTTTATCCATAATGAGAAATGAATGATTGTATGAACAATGAATCCTAAGCTGGGAATCAATAATTTGAGTGCCAATAAAGATGGATTAATAAAAGTTTTAAGAATTCTTAAGGTAAAAAGCAATCAAGACTGAACTCCGAACACGGGTAACTAAATAAAGACTGAACACTGAAATGAAAAAGCGGGAAAAGACTGAACCTTTAATACTTGAACAGATTACAATCCTTGATGCCGGTGCTGAAGGAAATGCAATAGCCAGGTACAATGATATGGTAATATTTATACCTTTCGTGGTACCGGGTGATGTATGTGATATTAGAATCGTTTCAAAGAAACGCAGGTTTTATGAAGGCAGAGCTGTTAAGTTCCATAAATATTCTGATAAACGTACTTCCCCATTATGCCATCACTTTGGCACTTGCGGTGGCTGCAGATGGCAGAATATGGAATATTCAGAACAACTCTTTTATAAGCAGAAACAAGTACTGGATAGCTTTTCAAGAATTGGACACCTTGAATTTCCTGAAATGTTGCCTATACTTCCTTCCCCCAAACAATACTACTACAGGAATAAACTTGAATATACATTCTCATCACTTCGGTGGTTAACTGCTGAAGAAGTAACTACTGAACCTGCAAACATTAATAGGGATGCTCTTGGATTTCATATACCCGGTATGTTTGACCGTGTACTTGATATTGAAACCTGTTACCTTCAACCTGAACCAACCAATATCATTAGAAATGGTCTCAGAGAATTTGCGAAGATAAACGGAATGACTTTCTATAATATCCGCAAGTTTGAAGGCGATTTGAGAAATGTAATTATCAGAAATGCAAGCAATAATGATTTAATGGTTATAATGGTATTTGGTGTTGATGATACTGTGATTATTGAAAAGGTTATGGAGTACCTTGCAAATTCATTTACACAAATCACCTCTTTGTACTACTTTATAAATCTAAAACATAATGATACAATCGGTGATCTGGAACCAGTTCTATACAAAGGCGAACCTTTCATTACAGGAGCTATGGAGGATCTGAAGTTCAGAATTGGCCCATTATCCTTTTATCAGACCAATGCGCAACAGGCAGAAAACATGTATAAACTGGTGAGAGAGTATGCCGGTCTTACCGGAAATGAGGTGGTGTATGATCTTTATACCGGTACGGGAACCATTGCTAACTTCGTTTCACGTTGTGCATTGAAGGTAATTGGTATAGAGTATGTTGAAGCTGCTGTTGCTGATGCCCGTCTTAATGCAGAGTTGAACAACATCACTAATGCCAGTTTCTTTTCAGGTGATATGGCTAAAATACTTACAACTGATTTCATCAATGACCATGGTAAGCCTGATGTTATTATCACTGATCCCCCAAGGGCAGGTATGCATGAAAAGGTAGTCAAGTGTATAATTGAGTCAAACGCTAAGCGTATTGTTTATGTTAGTTGTAACCCGGCTACACAGGCGCGTGATATAAATCTGATGTCTGATCACTATCAGATTGTTAAAACTCAACCGGTTGACATGTTTCCACACACCCATCATGTGGAGAATATTTGCTTGCTTGAGAGAATTAATGGTGATTTATTACCAGGTTGATAAGCTCATCAAGTTTTATACTTTCCCCTTTAATAATAATATGGGCTTTTGAATAAAAAGTCTCACGTTCTTTAAGGTGCAGAGTAATATATGCAGGTAAATCATCATTGCTGATACGCCTGAGCAAAGGCCTTTCTGAATCTGATTCGATAATTCGTTTAACCAGTGAAGCAGGATGAAGTTTAATATAAACAGTAATCCCGCATCTATTCATTCGTACCATGTTATCAAAGTAACAAGGGGTGCCTCCACCAGTAGAAACAACTATATTCTGGCGCGATGTCAATGAAACCAGTATTGATCTTTCCAACTGGCGAAATGCATCCTCACCATCCTCATTGAAGATTTGAGTAATATTCTTATCTGTCATTTCTTCAATAGCATGGTCAGTATCAATAAAATCATATTTTAGTTTTGTGGCAAGCTTTTTACCAACTGTAGTCTTTCCACTGCCCATATAACCTACTAAAAATATCGGTTTAGCCATAATATTGAATTAAAAAGCAAATATAAAGTTTAATTAATCCTTGCTGGCATTTAAGTTATCAGTTTTCAAGTAGTAATAATGGCTAAATTATAGTACTTTTATGACCACATTGATTAACAATAGCCCAAAACGTATATCTATGCCCGACCAAAATATTCATGAAATATTATCCAGATACTGGGGGTACACGAAATTCAGGCCTTTACAAGAAGAAATAATCAATTCAGTACTTGAGGGGAAAGATACCTTAGCATTACTTTCAACAGGAGGAGGGAAGTCAATATGTTTTCAGGTGCCCGGACTGTATTTGCAGGGATTAACGCTGGTCATTACTCCGTTGATAGCCTTGATGAAGGATCAAATTGAACGCCTTAAAAAACATGATATTCCTGCCGAGGCTGTTTATTCAGGTATGTCAGCACGAGAGATTGAACTGGCCATCAACCATGTGCTATTCATGAAAGCAAAGTTTCTTTACATTTCTCCTGAGCGACTTGCTTCAGAGTACTTTCGTGAAATACTTCGTAACACCTTGATTAGTATGATCGTAGTTGATGAAGCACATTGTATTTCGCAGTGGGGATATGATTTCAGGCCATCTTATCTTAGAATCGCAGAAATACGACCATTTTTTCCCGGAGTTCCTTTATTAGCTTTAACTGCTACTGCTACTCATGTCGTAGTAAAAGACATTCAACAGAAACTGAATTTCAGTAAGGAGAATGTGTTTGAAGGAAGCTTTGAACGTCAGAATTTGGTTTATGTTGTAAATAAAGATGAGAATAAGTTAAAACGTTTATTGCGCATCATTAAAGGGGTGCAGGGGCAGGGGATTGTTTATGTGCGTAATCGAAAAAAAACAAGAGAAACATCTGCTTTTTTGAATTTTAATAATATAAGTGCTGATTATTATCATGCAGGGCTTGATCCTAAAGAGCGTGAAAAGAAACAAAACAGTTGGATGAACGGATATACCCGCATCATTGTGTGTACAAATGCCTTTGGTATGGGTATAGATAAAGCTGATGTACAAATAGTTGTACATCTTGATTTACCTGAAAGTATCGAAGCTTATTTTCAGGAAGCAGGAAGGGCTGGCAGAAACGGGAAAACATCCTATGCCGTCTTAATATATGACCAGGCTGATATTATTGATGCTGAACGTAATCTAGAGCTTGCTTTTCCTGAACCTGAATATATCAGAAGAGTGTATAAAGCTCTTGGTAGTTATTATCAGATTGCTGTGGGTTCAGGTAGAGATGCTGTGTTTGATATGGATATAGCTGATTTCGCAAATAAGTACAATTTGAAATCAATACTCGCTTTTAATTCACTTAAATTCATTGAGCGTGAAGGATATATTGCAATAAATGATGCAATGTATACATCCTCACGATTCATCTTTAACATCAACAAACAGGAATTATACAAATTCCAGGTGGAGAATGAAAGTTATGATATACTGATTAAAACTATGCAGCGCTCATACGGTGGATCATTCACAGAACCGGTGGCCATCAACGAGGCTGAATTAGCCCGAAGGATTAACACAGATGAACAGAATGTTAAAAAGATGTTTCAATACATGCATAACCTCGGAGTGCTGACTTACTTTCCTATAAACGATAAACCACAATTAACTTTTACTTGTGAATTGATTAATTCAGAGAACCTGGTGATTTCAGCTGAAAATTATAAAAGCAGGAAAAAAGATGCATTCAACAGGTTAGGTGCTATGGTTAATTATGCTCAATCAGATAATCATTGCCGTAGTCAGATGCTTGTCGGCTATTTTGGGCAATCAATTAAAAAGTGTGGCATCTGTGATGTTTGTCTTGAACACAATAAAGCAAAACTCAGTGAACTTGACTTCGATCATATTGTGGAAGTAATCAAACCATTATTAAAGAAGTCGACAATGAATATGGAGCACATTATTGAGTCATGCACTAATATAAATCAGGATAAAGTAATGAATGCAGTTTCATGGTTAATTGATAATGGCAAGATTAACATTGTAGGTGCAGATTGCTATAGATGGAATGAAAGAAAATAAAAGATTACCAGTATCATTTTATACCAGAGAAGATGTATTTGCCATTGCACGTGAACTGTTAGGCAAAGAGTTGATCAGTTATACCGGCAAGCAATTATCATCAGGTATCATCATTGAAACGGAAGCATATAACGGGGTTATTGACAGAGCTTCACATGCTTTTGGGGATCGCAGGACCCGGCGAACTGCGACTATGTACAGGGAGGGAGGAATTGCATACATCTATTTGTGTTATGGTATCCATTCCTTATTAAATGTGGTAACCAATATTGAAAATGTTCCCCATGCGGTGCTTTTAAGAGCTATTTTCCCCTTAAAGGGTCAGGAGGTCATGAGCGAGCGGATAGGTCGTTTAGTATCACCCACTGAAGGGATAGGACCAGGTAAAGTAACCAAGCTGTTGGGGATCAATTATAAAATGGATGGTGAAGATTTGATTAGAGGCAATAATATTTGGATAGAAGATGCCGGGATATTTGTACCTGAAAATATTATTACACATACTACCCGTATAGGAGTATCATATGCTAAAGAGGATGCACTTTTGCCATATCGGTTTATGGTTGATCCGTTAATACTTCATGATAAAAATAAAAAGACTTTCCCTCTGTTGGAAAAGTCTTTTTAAACATTAGAACTTTCGTAGAACCGTTATTTAACGTTCTTTGCAAGTTCAGTACCTGGTTTGAATTTAACAACTTTCTTTGCTGCAATCTTGATTTCTTTACCAGTTTGTGGGTTGCGGCCTTTGCGGGCAGCACGTTTTGAAATCGAAAATGAACCGAAACCAACGAGAGCAACACGATCGCCCTTCTTTAATGATTTTGAAGTTGCAGAAACAAAAGCATCTAATGCTTTCTTTGAGTCAGCTTTGGTGAGGCCTGATTCTGCTGCCATGGCAACGACTAATTCTTGTTTGTTCATTTTTACCAGTTTTAAGATTTATAATATGTTGGATAACCTATTGCAAATATAATCCATTCCTGTGTAAAATCAAGTCTTTTAGGTAAAAACATGCAAAAAAGTTAATAAAATCAACTAATTGTTAATAACTTTAGTCAAAAAGGTGTGCATTTTTGGTAGTTTCAGCACCTCAGGGAGTTGCAAAGGCAAATATTTTGCTTCTATTGCCTCTTAAAAAATCAGTCATTGACATGACTTTTTTACCCGAAGGTTGTATTGTAATGATCTCCAAATATTCATCAGTACATGAAATAAGTACCTGGTTTTGATTTATTAAAATGCTACCGGGTATTTCATCTGACTTAATTCCCGTTATTTTGGATTTAAGGACTTTTAATTCCTTCGACCCATCAGAAGTATTCATGGTACCCCAAGCACCCGGATAGGGGCTTAAACCTCTTATCAAGTCGTGTACTTTGCGTGCTGAGAGTTGCCATTTAATCTGGCAATCCTCTCTGAATATTTTAGGGGCCTTTTTTAAATCAGTACTAATTTCAGGTTGATTAATGGTTGTATAGTTTTTGGAAAATATGGCTTCTACTGTATCAAGAACAAGTTCAGCGCCAAGTACCATCATTCGGTCATGTAGTTCTCCTGCAGTTTCATCAGGATCAATAGACAGTTCACGTTGCATGATCATCTTGCCGGTATCAATTCCTTCATTAAGGAAAAAGGTAGTTACCCCGGTGATTTTTTCGCCATTTATGATTGCATGGTTAATTGGAGCGGCACCACGGTATTGTGGTAAAAGGGAGGCATGTAAGTTAAAACAACCTGATTTTGGCAATTCCCAAACAACTTCAGGCAATTTCCTAAAGGCAACAACAATAAAGAGATCAGCATTAAATGTGGCGAGTTCATTAATAAAGGAGGAGTCATTCAGCTTTAATGGTTGCAATACAGGAATATTATATTCGAGGGCAAAGGATTTTACCGGCGATGGGTGCAACTTTAAACCACGACCCGATGGTTTATCAGCAACTGTAACAACTGCAACAACATTGTACTGCTTTTCAAGTAGTCTTTTCAATGGTTCAACCGCAAATTCGGGTGTTCCCATGAACACAATCCTGTTTTTAGTGCTCATATACCTGATATTTAATCGAATGAATACTCCGTATAATGAAAACACCCGGAAATGCCTTCCGGGTGTTACCATTAGTTATCTTTAAATTACAAACCTTTTAAATTTGTAATGATCTTATCAACATCACGAGCTTCAGCACTACGTGGATATTCAGTTTTTATCTTGTTATAGATTTCAAGTGCTTTATCCTTTTTCCCTGCATCTTCATATGCCCAAGCAGCTTTTTGAAGGAATACCGGGGTGGTAAAATCGTTTTTATAAGTATCAGCAGCTTTTAGATATTGCTCAGCAGCCAGATCTTTTTTACCCATTTCCATATAAGCATCTCCAATAGCTCCTTTTGCCATAGGGGCAAGCATCACATCTTTAGTATTGAATTTTTCAAGATGATCAATTGCATCTTGGTACTTACCTTCATTCAGATAAATAATCCCGGTATAATAATGAGCCAGCTTAGCTGATTTAGTCATGCTGTAATCATCAATGATACTTAGGAACCCCGGGTAACTGCCATCGCCATTTAAAGCAAGGCGAAGTGAATCCTGTTCAAAATACTTTTCAGCCATAAACATTTGTGACTGCGCTTCTTTTTCACGTGGTACAAGAATAAATCTTTGGAAACCAAAATATCCAAGAACAATTAATGCAATAGCACCCAGAATAATACTAAGCATTTTTTGATTCTTCTCAATATATATCTCAGTCTTACTCAAAGCCTCTTCTACGGCCATGATTTTTTCTTCAGTGTTGTCGGACTTCTTTGCCATTGATTTTATATTTTATCGCACAAAAGTAACTCTTTTTTTTTATTCTGCAAGCAGCCTTTTAATGCATTTTTTTTGAATAATTAAAATGATAACTTTTCCGTCTGCAAAGATAATTTCGTACCTTTACAAAATGATCATCAACAACCCTTAAAATGTTAATTATATGGGAAAAGGCGACAAAAAAACCAAAAAAGGTAAAATTATCCAGGGATCTTATGGTGTAACAAGACCTCGAAAAGCAGGAAGTGACAAAATAACTCCGGTTGTTATTCAACAAATTGAAGAGCCTGTGAAACCTAAAGCAAAAGCTCGGGCTCCTAAGAAAGCCAAAGAAGAATAACCTTAAAAACAGACCGGCTCTTTAGCCGGTTTTTTTATGATTGCTGAACAAGCATTTTAAATCTTTTACCTCTTTCCTCAAAGTTCTTAAATTCATTGTAACTTGAAGCTGCCGGAGATAACAAGCAAATTCCTCCTTTTGGGGTAATGCTTATTGCTTTTTCTACCGACTGGTCAAATGATTCGAAATAGTACAGATCAGTTGCAGCGCATGAATCATTTATCAATTCGAATAGGTGATAGCCGGCCGGTCCGGTCAATACTACATTCTGAATGGCTGTTTTATCAAGATATTGCACTAAAGGTAAATAATCAATACCCCTGTCGAACCCGCCAAGTATCAGTGTGTCAATCGGTTTTAGGCTTTCAACTGCAGCTATTGCTGCTTCCGGTATAGTAGATATGGAATCATTATAGTATCGCACACCATTTATGTTCCCAACAAATTCAATTCTGTGCTCCAGCGGATTAAAGGTAATCAGAGCTTTTTCAATTGCTTCTGACGGAACA